>CAYWPS010000021.1:0-27862 GCA_964460165.1 uncultured Ruminococcus sp.
GAGGATATTCCGTAGGCGCGGCAATGGCTCCTATGCTTTGGAATGGTACTAAGATCAATATTCTTGACACCCCCGGCTTCTTTGATTTCGAGGGCGAAGCGAGACAGTGCGTCAGAGTTGCCGATGCTGCCATTATCGTTGTAGACGGTAAGGCAGGCATTGAGGTTGGTACAGAGATCGGTTGGAATCTCGCCACCTCCGCAGGTATCCCCAAAGCCTTCTTCATCAACCGTTTTGACGATGGAGAGGCAAGATTCTATAAGGTATTCGGCGCAATTCGCGAAAAGTACGGTCTCAACGTATGTCCTATTCAGATCCCGATTATCGACGGTGATACGGTTATAGGCTTCGCCAACCTCGTCGAGATGTGTGTTTATACCTTTGAGAGAACCACGGGTGAGTACATCCGTTCATCCATTCCCGAGCAGTTCAAGGACGTATGCGACGAATACCATAACATGCTTCTTGAGGCTATCGCTCAGACGAGCGAGGAGCTTATGGAAAAGTTCTTCAATGAGGAACCTATCTCTCGCGATGAAGCTCTTGAAGCTATCCACCAGGGTATTATCACCGGTGATATAGTTCCCGTATTCTGCGGCGCAGCTCTCAAAAATTGGGGTATCAAGACCTTCCTTGACACCATCGCAGAATCCTTCCCGAGACCTCTTGCACGCAAGGTCGAGCACCTTGTAGATGAGGAGGGCAACATATCTGAAGTTGCCATCGATATGGATAGCGCAGATACTTCGCTCTTTGTATTCAAGACCGTTGCAGACCCCTTCGTAGGAAAGATGTCCTTCTTCAAGGTTATGAACGGAACGCTTAAGAAGGATATGGTTCTTAAGAATACTACCACCGGTTCCGGTGAAAAGCTTAACAAGATATTCATGCTTCGCGGCAAGAAGCAGATAGACGTTGATGAACTTGCTTGCGGAGATATCGGTGTAACCGCTAAGCTCTCCAACACCAATACCAATGATACGCTTACCTCTCTCGCCGATGCGATCAAGTACGCGCCTATCGTATATCCCAGACCTTATTTTACTATGGCTATTTCACCCAAGGCAAAGGGTGATGAGGATAAGATCTCCGCGGGTATCGCTCGACTTCTTGAAGAAGATATGACGGTCAAGTATGAGAACAACTCCGAGACCAAGCAGCTTACCATCTCCGGTCTTGGCGATATGCATCTTGACATACTCGTTTCCAAGCTTCGTAACCGCTACGGCGCAAACGTAGATCTCGCTAAGCCCAGACTTGCTTACAGAGAGACTATCAAGAAGACCGTTGAGGTTGAAGGTAAGCACAAGAAACAGTCCGGAGGTTCCGGTCAGTACGGTCACGTAAAGATCAAGTTTGCTCCCGGCGAGGACGAGGGGCTTACGTTCACCGAGAGCGTATTCGGCGGAGCTGTTCCAAGAAACTTCTTCCCGGCTGTCGAGGCAGGACTTCGCGACTGTATGCAGAAAGGTGTGCTTGCGGGATATCCTATGGTTCACCTTGCCGCCAACCTCTACGACGGTTCTTATCACGACGTAGACTCCAACGAAATCTCCTTCAAGCTTGCGGCTGCCATCGCATACCGCGAGGGTCTTCCCAAGGCAAATCCCGTTCTCCTCGAGCCCGTCGGTTCGCTCAAGGTATACGTTCCCGATAACTACGTTGGTGACGTCATGGGTGATCTTAACAAGCGCCGCGGAAGAGTTATGGGTATTGAGCCCGCAGAGGATGGCAGTGAGCTTCAGGTAGTTCTTGCGGAGGTGCCGTTCTCCGAGATGACCGATTACGTTATCGCGCTTCGCGCTTCCACTCAGGGACGCGGTAGATTCGATTTCGACTTCATTAGATACGATGAGGTTCCTTCATCCATCGCGGAGAAGGTTATCGCAGAAGCCAACAGAGACTAATTCATATATTTAGGCTATCGCAACTTAAATTGCGATAGCCTTTTTGTTGACAAATTATCAGAAAATGTCTAGTAATTTACAAAAAATCAAAAAATAACTTGACTAATATTGCATAATATGTTACAATAAGACATCGCTTATCTTTAAAAGGAATTTTACTTATGGCTAACAACAAGTACGACGATATAATTACCTATGACACTCCGCCTTATAAAACTCGTAAAAAGCGTTGGGGCGATAGAAAAGAGGGCAGAAGAGTTCGTACTCTCCCTGCAATGAGCTATGTTTCTCCCTTTATCATGAAGGAAAGAAACGACTCACAAAATCAATTCGAGGATGTCGTAGATATAACAAATATCGAGCGTTACCTTGATGAGAAGCACAGGGAAGGCTATACCGATCTCTCTTTGCTGCACGTTTTACTTGCGGCATACGCACGAGTCGTTTCCGAACGCCCCGGTATCAACAGATTTTTGGCAGGGCAGAGAATATTCGCACGGCATGATATCGAGTGCGTCATGACCATTAAGAAAGAGCTCTCGCTCGAATCTCCTGATACATGTATTAAAGTAAAGCTCGATCCGAGAGATAACGTTTACAACGTTTATAAGAAATTCCAGAAAACTGCCAGGGCAGCTATCGAAGACGACAGTGACTTTGATAACGTTGCGGGTATACTCACCAAAGTGCCTCGGCCTATCCTTCGCGGCATAGTGTCATTCCTCAAGTGGCTTGATTATCACGGATGGCTTCCCAAGGCGCTTATGAACGTAAGTCCGTTCCATGGTTCCGTTATAATTACGTCCATGGGATCTCTTGGCATACCCGCTATATACCATCACCTTTACGATTTTGGTACGCTTCCCGTGTTCATCTCTTACGGCAACGTATTTACTGCGGATGCTATCAAGAGAGACGGAACTCGCGAGAGACATCACTTTATAACGCTCAAGGTAGTTACCGATGAGAGAATATGCGACGGATATTACTACGCCTCGGCATTCAAGAGAATAAAGAGATATCTGCTTCATCCCGAGGTGCTGGATAAAACCCTTGAAAGCGTTACAGAGGATATAGATTAATCACATACAAAACGGTGATAAGTCACTAAGAATTCAGTCTGAACAAAGCTTAAATGATCAATCTGAAGCGCAATAACTGAATTTTAGTGCGAAGCTCCTTTTAGAGCTAGCTTAATTCAGTATTAAAACCGGCGTTTCCCTCCCTCAACGTATTTTTATACGCCTCTCGGTCGGGAGAACCCGAATTTTCGCTCTAAATCCCCCTATCCCCTGCGCAAAAGAGGCTAGCTCAAGTTTTTCGAACTTGAGCTAGCCTCTTTTATAAAACTTATATTTTGAGTCGTTATCAGTGCTCACCGGACTTTTTTCGGTTACGCCTGAATGAAGCAGCCCTTTTGCTTTAATATCGATTGGGTATGCGAACACTGCGACATCCGTCGCGGTTCATCTCTCGCAAAACAAAAAGCCACCTGTTGGGTGGCTTAGTTTGGCGGAGAGAAAGGGATTCGAACCCTTGAAACCGTATTAGGGTTTACACGATTTCCAGTCGTGCGCCTTAGACCAACTCGGCCATCTCTCCACGCGACTCCTACATTATAGCAGATGAAAAAACAAAAGTCAAGTCTTTTTTTACAATTTAGCGTATTTTTTGCATATAATATTTTATTCGGGTAAATATTTTTATAACCTATAAAAACGAAAGGGGAAAATATGAAAAGGGAAGTGAATATGCGGCTAACACCGGATCTCAGCAAGAAGGGAATACCGGATACTAAAAAAACTGCCGATAACATCAAAATGCAACCGGATGGCAGAATTATTACCGACCCCTTTGGATCATGGACCGGTATTTCTGAAGACGATATATTTGATCAACCCATTCAGGACGTAGACGACCTATAAGATTATCGGTGCCCGACGCTAAGATAAAAAGTGTTGGGCGCTTATTTTTGTCGAAAAGACTTGACAAAATAATTCCATTTACATATAATATATTATGTAAAATTTTGTGTATAAATATAGGAGTACAACTATGGGTTTAAAGGTCCTTAAGTTTGGCGGCAGCTCTCTTGCTGATGCCGAGCATTTCCGTCAGGTAGCGGAAATTATTAAAAGTGATCCCGACCGCAAGTATGTTGTCGCATCTGCCCCCGGAAAAAGAAACGGTAGCGATACAAAAGTTACCGATATGCTTTACCACTGCTACGAATTAGCGGCAGACGAGAAGGATATTACGGAAATATTTGAGGCTATCAAAGAAAGATACAATCAGATAATCCGTGATCTTGAGCTTGACCTCGATCTTAGCGAGGTGTTCGAGAAAATAAGACATTCCTTCCTGCACAACTCGGGACGAGATTACATAGCATCCAGAGGTGAATACCTGAACGCCATGATACTTGCTAAGTATCTCGACTTTCATTTTATCGATGCAAAAAAGTGTATTTTCTTTAGCGATGACGGTCACTTCAATGCAGAAAAAACAAATGAGGTCCTGAGAGATTACCTGGCAAAATATAATTATGCCGTTATCCCCGGATTCTACGGTTCCATGCCTAACGGAACTATCAAAACATTCTCACGCGGCGGATCTGATATCACCGGTTCGATCGTCGCGCGTGCCGCATCCGCCAGCATATACGAGAACTGGACCGACGTATCCGGCTTCCTTATGGCAGATCCTAAGTGCATTGACAATCCCGCGGTGATAAATACGATTACATACAGAGAGCTCCGCGAGCTTTCATATATGGGCGCGACTGTTTTGCACGAGGATTCCATTTTCCCGGTAAGATATTCAAAGATTCCGATCAACATCAGAAATACCAACAAGCCCGAGGATAGAGGAACATTCATCGTTCCCGAAACAGACGAAACACCCGAATACGTTATTACAGGCGTAGCAGGGAAGATTGGATTCTCTACGATCACAATAGAGAAGGATATGATGAATTCAGAGCTTGGGTTTGGCAGACGAGTTCTTCAGGCTATTGAAGATAACGGAGTTTCATACGAGCATTTCCCATCCGGCATTGATACCATGAGTGTTGTTATCTCAACCAAGGAGCTCAGAAAAAAGCGCGCGGACATTATGGCATCCATATGCAAGGCTGTAAATCCTGAAAACATCTTTATTGAGGAAAACCTTGCGCTGATCGCGATCGTGGGTCGCGGTATGATAAAAGCGAAGGGAACCGCTGCCAGAGTATTCACCGCGCTAGCAAATAACGGCGTAAACATCAGAATGATCGATCAGGGTTCGTGTGAGCTTAATATTATCGTCGGAATAGACGAGCACGATTACACAACGGCGCTTAAGGCTATCTACAGTGAATTTGTAAAATAAAATTGCGAGGCTATTATGGAAGGGAAGAATGCCCAAACGTAATAGCCTCGTCTTAAAAGAGAAGTGAAGAGCAAAACGCAATTCACAACATAATGATGAGAAATTTAATCATTGGGTATAATAAACTGCTCTGCAAGTCTATCTTGTCGGGTTACTATATAAGGCACTATATGATCCCTTTGTTTTTAAATTCCTGCTAAAAAGGGGATAATTGTGGCATACACACAATTATACAAAAGGGAAATTTTGTATAATTCAGGGAAGCTTTTTTAATAAATAACGCAAAAAAAGTGGTATATAACGCTAGGCAGACCGTTTTTTATATTTTATTTACTAATGCACAAGCGTACGAGAAATTTAATCATTAGGTATAAGTAACTATGCTATTTTACTTAAGAAATTCATAAGACCATTTATTTGCCGTGGTTTTTATGAAGCACATAGTTTTCAAAAACATACAAAAGCCAGTGGGGAACTCACGGCTAGACTTTAATATATTAAAACGATGTTATTAACCTCTCGGATTCTATTTTCAGAGTAGGGTGTTCCCTTCTCGATCCTTCCCTTTTTTTACGAGATATTTTCTTTTTGTGGCTTCTCCGCCTCGTATATGACGTTCCGATTTATTGAGCTCAAGAATATCCTTTACAAGATTATACTGCGTTTTATTCACATACTTTAATTTATGGCTTAAATCCTTATGTACGGTGCTTTTGCTTATGCCAAAATGCGATGCTGTCTGACGGACTGTCGCCCCCGTTTCAATTACGTATTCAGCGAATACCTCGCATCGTTCTTTTCCGTATAACTCTATCATCTTTCCTCCGCAAGAATTTAATTTTCCTTATTTCAAATATATGAAAGGTAATCTCATATAATGCAAAAAGAAAACGTAAAGTTTCAGGATTCATTGTACTTCGAGGGCATGACCTCAATAAGAGCGATACTGGAAGGTATTGATTCGGGTATCAATGACAGAAAGATCTCCACTATATTATACGACAAAGCTAAAGTGATAAAAAATGCTAAAACAATAGGTTATTTAAGAGCAGTATCTCAAAAATACAATTTCACACTTCAAGAAAGTAATTCGGATGAACTTGAAAACATCACCCTTGGAAATTCACACGGCGGATTAGTCGCTCTTTGCGAAGAAAGAACCCTTCCCTACTTAAGCGATGATTTTTTTACCAAAAAAATCAATAAAAAAGGATTCTATGCAATGATACAAGGCATAGAAGACCCATACAATTTTGGATATGCGCTCCGTTCTCTTTACGCTGTCGGATGTAATGGTATAATACTTGGAGAAAGGAATTGGATGAGCGCGGCAGGCGTTGTTTGTCGCAGCTCCGCAGGCGCTTCCGAGCTGTTTCCCGTTTACAAGTGTGACGAAATCGAAGCTGCTAAATTATTTAAGAATAACGGCTATAAAGTGGTTTGCGCAGATGAGAGAACGGATAATATACTTGGAGAATGCACCTTAAACTTCCCTATCCTTCTGATCGTCGGAGGGGAAAAACGCGGTATATCAAGAGGGCTGCTGGAGCTTGCGGACACACTCGTAAAGATCCCTTACGGACGCGAGTTTAAGGCGTCTCTGTCTGCAGCCTCGGCTGCCACTATGTTTGCATATGAAATTATGCGCCAGAACAACAAATAATAATGAATCCCCTTGAGTAAACCGGAGCGGTACTCAAGGGGATTCTGTTCGGTTTTAAAAAATCGACTGAGTTAATGCTTGCCGCATCCGCAACCACCGCCGCCACGCAAGGTATCATCATGAGGCGCGGTAGTTCCCCTGAATCTCGACACGGGGAACGCAATAGTTCTGAACAGGTCACAAGGGTTATCCTCGCCGGCAACGCTGCACTCCTTATCCGGCACGCTGTAGTCCGTTGCCTGAACGAGAAGCTGGGCAGGTCTAACGATCCTGATAACAGAGAAAATACCGAAGGATACGTATATCGCAGGACCCGTCTGTGACGTACAAAGCTCGCCATCCAGAACTCCGTTGATAGTATCAGGAAGCTCGAAGCAGTCGCAACCGCATCCGCATACGCATTCCTTGATCTTTGTGCCTAGGACAACAGGCTCTACCGCCTCAACAATAGCCGTGGGGCCGTTGTTTCCTACGGTATTGTGATCGCCTATCTTACAATAGCTATTCTTTGGGCTGGAGGAATATGAGGTTACGTTTCCTTCACCGCCATAAAGAATTACGTTCTTTTCGAGTGTAGTGATGCCCTTGAAGGTCTGACTTCTACCTATACCAAGGCATGCCTCAAATTCAAGGAGGATGTAATACTTTACGGTTACCTGATAAAAGCCGTTATTAAACGGTACCTCGTCTATACCAACATATGCCCAAAGAGTTGTCGCGCTCTTAGTTTTGACATTGGTCGCACACGCGAGGATCTCCTCACCGTAGGTTGTCAGATATACACGCGTATCCTCAAAGCAATCTCTATCGCGACAGCAGTCGAGAACTCGCTTTGTATCTATACAAACCGTTCCGCGCAAGTCCTGATTACAGCCAAGGGTAGCATTTCTGTTTTCTTGCATTGTAACTTCTCCTCTTTTATAGTGCAAAAGCACGTTCTACCATATAATATGGTCTGTTACATAATATGCAAAATGCGCACTTTACGTGCGAGAAAGAGACTGAGTTACTAAAAACGGTAAAAAAGCAAACAGGCGGAAATTCCGGGAATTTCCACCTGTTTTTAATAAAACTCATGCTTTAGGGCTATTTATTTGGTCACCGCTTTTTTCGGTTACACCTAAATAGAGCAGCTCCTTTATCAAAACTCAATTAAACGTACTTTTTGATTCCTTCAGGAGCCTCATCTACCGCGATGGAAGATGACATAACGATATTAACGCCTTCAGAAATCTTCTCCAGCTTAGGAAGCATATTCTCGAAAGCTGCTACGTCATTTCCGCAGATCTTGAGAGAAGAATCAACGAAGATATCGGTGATATCATTATTGGATGCGAGAATGCCCGCTATAAAGCCATAAAGTGCCTCAGCGTCACATACCGCATATGCATCGGTATCAATAAGTCTTGCCTTATATGTAATCTCGTGCTTAAGCTTATCACCCTTTTCAATGCAAACAACAGAGCCATTTGAGGTCTGAGCTGCATTATTGGTAAGCTCGATGAGAGTCTTAGTCTTTCCGGAGCCCTTGCTTCCGATAAACAATTTAATCATATTTGTATCCTCCTTATGTACGAGGTTTCACCTCTATACATATATATTACACTAAACATTGAAAAAAAGCAATAGTTTTCGCTTAAAATTATCACTCTATTTTCGTTTTTGTCAAAATTCAACAACAAGCGTTATATAATTTAATCGTTGTTAATTCTGGACTCAAGCTCCGCCTTCATATCCTCGTATCCGGGCTTGCCAAGCAAAGCAAACATATTCTTCTTATACGCCTCAACACCGGGCTGGTCAAAAGGATTTACACCAAGCATATATCCGGAGATCGCGCATGCGAATTCAAAGAAATAAATGATATAACCAAATGAGTGCGCACTTCTATCTTCAAGCTCGAGAAGAATGTTAGGCACACCGCCGTCATTATGCGCAATAAGCGTTGCGAGCATTGCGGTCTTATTTACATAATCAAGTTTCTTACCGCTGATGAAGTTGAGACCGTCAACGTTGAGCGGATCGTTAGGAATCACAAACTCAGCGCCTGTATTTTTAACATTGATAACAGTTTCAAAAAGATTACGCTGACCGTCCTGAACGTACTGACCGAGCGAATGAAGATCGGTAGAGAAAATAACAGATGCGGGGAAAATTCCCTTCTTATCCTTGCCCTCGCTCTCGCCGTAAAGCTGCTTCCACCACTCGTTGAGCATGAGCATATAGGGCTCGTAGCCAACAAGAATTTCGGTACATTTACCCTTTCTGGAAAGAATATTTCTGATAGCCGCATATCTTACAGCGGCGTTATCCTTAACCGAAGGTGATGCAAAGGCTGCTTTAGCATCCGATGCGCCCTTCATCATTGCGTCAATATCAATTCCGGCACAAGCAATCGGAAGAAGTCCGACGGCGGTGAGAACCGAGTATCTTCCGCCTACGTCATCAGGAACAACGAAGGTCTCGTATCCTGCCTCGTCGGAGAACTTCTTAAGAGTTCCTCGAGCCTTATCTGTGGTTACGAATATTCTCTCCTTTGCGCCTTCAACGCCGTATTTCTCTACGAGAAGCGATTTGAATACTCTGAACGCGATCGCCGGCTCGGTGGTAGTGCCAGACTTGGAAATAACGTTGACGCAAATGTCCTTACCCTCGCAAATCGAAAGAAGCTCGGTAAGCGCGGTGGTGGATATGTTATTACCCGCAAAATAGATATCGGGAGTGTCCTTTTTAATATTGTTATAGAGAGGGCTTTTCACAAATTCAATAGCCGCTCTGGCACCAAGATAAGATCCGCCAATGCCAATAACGACGAGAACATCACACGTCTTCTTGATCTTCTGTGCCGCAACCTTAATTCTTGCAAACTCTGCCTTGTCGTAATTGTTAGGAAGATCTACCCAACCGAGAAAATCGTTACCCGGGCCCTTGCCGCTTGTTAAAAGCTCATACGCGCAATTCGCAAAGGGCTGTAAAAAATCGATTTCGCTCTCGTCAACAAAGCCATGAAGAAATTTGTCATTAAGTTTAATGCTCATAAAAACTCCGTTCCACCGCTGGTTAGCGATATTTTATACTTGGGTTTTGCCATTTCTATTATACAATAAACATTTTATTTTTTCAATAGAAAGTCGAAATTTAAACCGAGTTTTTAACATTTTCCGGTCAAAATCGTTTTAATTATCCTTAAAAACAGTCCGCACGTCTTAATCTGACCTACATCTTCCTTCACAAATATCTCGCTCCTGCCAACCTCTTCACCGTCAAGCTTATAAATGACCTCTCCAACTACATCACCCGCCATTAATGGAGCGGATAATGAATCCGGTATGATAAATTCCTTTTCTATACGCTTTTTATCGCCCTTATCTACAAGCTTAGCAAACGCTTTTGAATAAACGGAAACACCGTCTATAACACCATGAGTAACGTCTACGCTTTCAAGTTCTTGTTCAGGTTCTGCAAACAACGCAAAGTTAGAAAAGCCAAAATCCAGCATAGCTCTTGCAGCCGTATTTCTTTCGTCGCGTGTTTCCGCTCCCATAACCACCGCGATCAGATGCATACCGTCTCTTTTTGCTGTTGCGCTGACACAAAATCCCGCTTTATCGGTTGAGCCGGTCTTGAGCCCCGTACAGCCGTCGTAATATCTGACAAGACGATTTGTATTGGTCAGAATGAATTCGCCGTTTCTTATACTATCCTGCCAGACGTCGCTGTATTTTGTTACCACATCATGCTTTATAAGCTCACGTGACATAAGCGCAATATCGTAGGCGCTTGTCAAATGATTTGTTACGGTATCATCAAGGCCGGTTGCATTCTCGAAATTTGTATTATTCATTCCGAGCTCTTTAGCGCGCTCGTTCATCCTCTCGACAAATACCGATTCAGTACCTGCTATCAGCTCAGCCAAAGCGACCGCAGCATCATTGGCACTGGCAATCACCGTGCTTTTCAAGAGTTCCTCGACGGTGAATTCCTCGCCTTCTTTTATGAATATCTGGCTGCCGCCCATTGAAGCGGCGTTCTCACTTACACTGACAGTATCGTCAAGGGAAATATTACCCGCAGCTATTGCTTCCGCTACAAGCAGCAGCGTCATTATTTTTGTTACGGAAGCGGGCGCTAAAGCCTCGGCGGCATTTTTGGTGTACAGGACCAATCCGGTTTCCGCATCCATTAAAATAGCAGATTTGGCATTTATTTCAAGGCTGTTCGCTCCGGCGAAGTCGTATTCGATGTCTGAAACATCCTCGTTTACCGTTTCGTCAACAGATGCGCAAGCACCAAAAGCAATACAATTAAACGACATTAAAGCGCAAAGTATAATTGATAGTATTTTCTTCATAAGAACCTCCATAAGTGTTTTATTTAATATATTCGTATACTTATGCTCTTATGATTTATATTCCTATTGATTTCTATTAGTTATATATTCTTAAGTTTAAACAAAAAGGAAACTTTTGCAAAAGATATTGTATTTATTTAAAATATATGTTATTATAGTATTACGATTTTAAACAGTTTACCCAAGAGGTATATAACGTGAAAAAAGACAACAAAAAATTAAAGCTATTTGATATAGCAAGGGATGGAAAGGGCTTAAGTAAGAACGCAGAACAAAATGTTGGCGGCATTAAGCGCTTCTTCATCTCGTTTAAAGATAATTTCGGAAAGATTACATCGGTGAATATTTTTATGGTGATCGGCAATTTCCCTCTTATATTCCTGATCGCTACGCTTTCCGGATTCACGAAGGTTCAAGGTCTTATACCATCGTTTGACGTGTTTCAGAATTTAGCGGGATATTTTGCAAATTCCACACCTTCCGCTCATTCGATGGCAATGTTTGCTCAAGAGGGTCTACAGACGGTCACGTACCGCCCCACCGTAGCGACATATGTATTTTACGGACTTGCCGCGCTGACGTTATTCACATTTGGAATTGTTAATGTCGGCTCCGCTTATATTCTACGAAATATTGCAAAAGGCGAGCCAGTATTCCTGTGGTCAGACTTTTGGTATGCAATTAAGCGCAATTGGAAGCAAGCCCTTCCATTCGGCATGATAGACGTCGCTATAAACGCATTACTTATCTGGAACATGTATAGCATGTTCATTGGCAGCAATGGCGATTACTTCACAAATACTCTATTCTGGTGCAATATAGTTCTTTTCATACTTTACTTTGTGATGAGATACTACATATACATTCAGATGGTAACATTTAAACTGACTGTATTCAAAATACTAAAAAATTCTCTGATATTCGCCCTGCTTGGATTTAAGCGCAATATCCTAGCCTTGCTTGGAATACTTCTGGGCATATTCATTGAGCTTATGTGCATAATTGGCGCAGGCGGAATTCTGCTGCCATTCGGTATTGCCCTCCCCTTCTTGCTTCTCTTCTCTACCTTCGCATATATGAAGGTGTACGCAGCGTATTTTAAAATAAAAGAGATTATGATAGATCCATATCTTGCGGAGCACCCTGAGGAAGCTCCCCAAAACAGTGATGAAGAAGTAATTATGTCGGACGACGTAACCGAGCGCGAAAGACTTGAAGAAATCAAAAAGAGAAACTCATTATAACAATAAACCGTTAGCGAAAAGGAAATGCTCCGTACGCTAACGGTTTATTGTTATATATCCTTTAATGAGCCAAAGGTGTATCCCATATTCTTCCACTCACGTATAAGATCGCCAAGAATCAACGCGTTTGTGGACGAGGTAGGGTGCAAAAGCAGTATGGCGCCATTGTGAGTTGTCGATAAAAGCTTCTGCTTTGCAATTTCGGCATCCGGCTGTCGAGAATTATCCCAATCATCGTACGCCATACTCCAAAAAACGCTTGTGTACCCCTCCTCATTCAGTAACTTCAGGACTCGCACACTGTATCTCCCCTCAGGAAAACGAAATATTCTCTCCATTTCCATTCCGGTAGCCTCCTTGTACTTAGTCTCCAAGCGATTAAGATTAGCGATAATTTCATCGTCGCTAAGCCTTGTCAGATCCTTGTGATTGCTTGTATGATTACAAACAAGATGTCCATCATCAGCCATGCGTCTGACAAGCTCGGGGTTCTTATCTATAAGATTTGACAATATAAAGAACGCTCCCGTAACACCCTCGTCCTGCATTACATCAAGTATTTTTTCGATATTACCGTTCTCGTAACCTGCATCAAAGGTCAGGTAGAGCTTCTTTTCACCCGTATCGACGCATGATTTATCAATATATATACCACCGTTTTGAAGTATAATTTCTGCAGTCTCGGGGAATCCCGGCGCTTCATTGCCTTTTTTTACTATATACCAATTTAAACCGTTATCTGCATAGCTTGTTACGTTAAAAAGCATCACCGAGCAAATCAAAAACGAAATTATTTTCAGTATTTTCATATCCTCTCCTTCGCATTTATTTTATGCATTTTGAGAATTAAGAAACGAAGTTAAAAAATACAAAAATAGAAGAAAAGAGAAAAGGACTCAAATCGAGTCCTTTTTATGAAAATATAAAATTTTACTTATACTTTCTCTTTCTTGCAGCCTCAGACTTCTTCTTGCGCTTTACGCTGGGCTTCTCATAATGCTCTCTCTTACGAAGCTCGGTAAGAACGCCGGACTTCTGACACTGTCTCTTAAAACGACGAAGTGCGCTGTCAAGAGTCTCATTTTCTTTCACTCTAATTTCTGCCATCTCTATTTCCCTCCCTTCGCTTTGCAAAGAGTTATAATCTCACAAAATTACTTAGTTATTATACATTATATTTTCGTATTTGTCAATAGACATTTACTAACTTTTTTCAAACTTTTTTCAAGTAAACAGCACTTAACAAACGCTTAATCATATCATTTGACTTTTAGCGGCTGTAAGCGTATTTTTTAACAGCGTCGTAATAGTCATAGGTCCCACTCCGCCGGGAACCGGAGTGATCAATGAAGCTACGGAAAACGCACTTGAAAATTCTACGTCACCAAGTAGCTTCCCATCTTCACCTCTGTTTATTCCAACATCTATAACAACGGCGCCGGGCTTGATCATATCGCCTTTAACAAATTCAGGCTTTCCGATCGCAACCACAAGAACATCCGCAGCCTTGATCTCTGCCTCGAGATCTTGCGTTTTTGAGTGGCATACGGTCACCGTACCATTTCTCTCAAGCAAAAGATGCGCCATAGGCTTACCTACGATATTGCTACGTCCAAGGACTACACACTTTTTTCCGGAAAGCTGCACACCGTAATGCTCCAGTAGCGACATAACCCCTGATGGCGTACACGGTAAAATCGAATAGTTACCTATTAGGATCTTTCCCACGTTGGAGGGATGGAATGCATCAACATCCTTTTCGGGTGAGATAGCATTAATAACTCTTTCCTCGGATATATGCTTTGGCAAAGGAAGCTGAACGAGAATACCATGAACGTTTCCGTCGGAATTCAACTCGAATATTCTGTCCAACAGCTCTTGCTCGGTGACGGTCGCAGGCAATGTGATCTCATAAGAATCGATCCCTACTTCATCGCATGCCTTTCTCTTGTTTCTGACATAAACAAGTGATGCGGGATCCGAGCCGACAATAATAACCGCAAGCCCCGGGGAAATTCCGTATTTATCCTCAAACTCGGCAACATCCTTTTTGATCTCCGATCTTATTTTTTCGGCAACCACCTTGCCGTTCATTATTTCTGCCATAAATTATTCCTCGGAATCTGTTTTTTCATCCTCAGTTGTCTTCTGACACTTGCCATCTGCGACAGCCTTTGCGGACTCCATTCTGTAAAACGGTCTGTTAGGCTTCTTTATCGCAAAATAGATAAGCAAAGATGTACATGTAATAAATAGCACACCGGCAAGAGCCTGAGAAACTCTGATCGATGTACCGAAGAGATAAAGGCTATCCGTTCTAAGCCCCTCTATAAGCATTCTGCCAAGTCCGTACCAGCCAAATATCATAAGGAATATCTGACCATCGTACTTTTTATGCCTATAGAAGATATTTACACCGATAAATCCGATGAGATTCCACAGCGACTCATATAGAAATGTCGGATGAACGTACACCATATCATAAGTGCCGAAAGTAAAAATAGAGTTGCTGTTCCTTATACCCATTCTCAAAAAGGAATCCGTAATACCGCCGAAGGCTTCGCCATTCATAAAATTGCCCCATCGTCCAATAGCCTGAGCAATTATCAAACCGGGAACAACGCAATCGGCAAACGCAAGGAAATCTATCTTTTTATACTTACATACGCAAAAAACAGTAATTGCACCGGCTATAATACCGCCATATATTGCCAAACCACCGTTTCGAATATTAAACACCTCTCCGATAGAGTTGAAGCTATCTATTTCCATAATGACGTAATACAGACGAGCGCCAAGCACACCGAATGGTATTACAAACAACGCAAAATCAAGAACCTGCTCGCTGTCAATACCTATTTGACCTGCTCTGAATATTATATACGCAACCGCTACTATCATACCGGTGCATATAATCAAAGCATACCAAGCAATGGATACTCCAAATAGCGAAAACGCCTCGCTATTGACAGAAAACTCCCCGATACCAAGTCCCGGGAATGAAAGCTTTGTAGTGTGTAACATAATCAAATCACCCGTTAATTCAAAGAATAGTTTTTGTTTATCACGTCCTCAATCGTGATTTTGTCAAGCTTTTTTGCCACGTCAATGCTGATAGTATTAAAAATGTGATGGTAGGAGCATGCGGTCTTGTCGTGATTAAGCGAGCATACCTCGCTGCTTTCAAGGCATCTCGCGATTACAATGGGGCCGTCTATGAGTTCGATAACGCTCTTAAGAGTTATCTTATCGGTAGACAGCTTTAACCTATATCCGCCCTTGGCACCCTTAAAAGAACTGACAAAGCCGTTTTTAACAAGCTTATTAAGTATTTTCAGTGTAAATCTGAGGGTTACGGAGGTCGCCTCTGAGAGTGTATTTGCATCCACTACGTTATCGTACTCCGCAAGTGCTGTAAGTATACGAAGCGCATAATCCGATTCAAGCGTTATTCTCATAAATGGTCTCCTTTCTGACGGATTTGGGGTTAAATGGGGATTGACCGATATGGACAATCCCCGCTATACAATTATTTTTTCTTAGCCTTATTATGCTTATCAAGCACCGCATGTATTTTCTTAGACTGATCAAGAAGATGGCTGATGGTCTGATCATGGTTGAGAGTATCGATAATATAAGCAACGTACTTGCACATATTAACCTCTGAATACCACTTTCTTGCAAGAAGTTCAGGCTCTCTGTATACAAGGTTGGTGGTAAATATTCTCGTGAATACACCGTCCTCGTATGCCTTATCAATGGTCTCGTAGCCATTACAGAACAAACCAAAGGTAGCGAATACGAAGATTCTATTAGCGCCCTTTTCTTTAAGCTGCTTCGCAACGTCAAGAATAGACTCGCCCGAAGAAATCATATCGTCAACTATGACAACATCCTTGCCCGCAACATCTCTGCCAAGGTACTCGTGAGCAACTATGGGATTCTTACCGTTAACAATTATGGAATAGTCACGGCGCTTATAGAACATACCGAGATCGATTCCAAGAACAGACGAATAGTACATGCATTTGCCCATACCGCCCTCGTCGGGAGATATGATCATGGTAGACTCGGGATGAATATCGAGATCAGGATATTCGCGAAGGAGGGCCTTGATCATCTGATATGCGGATCTCACATCCTCGAATCCCGAGAGGGGTATCGCATTCTGAACTCTGGGATCATGAGCATCAAAGGTAATAAAATTGGTTACGCCCATATTAACGAGCTCCTGAAGCGCAAGAGCGCAATCGAGCGATTCTCTGCCCGAGCGCTTATGCTGTCTTCCCTCGTAAAGCATAGGCATAATAACACTTATACGGCGAGCCTTTCCGCCAATAGCACCGATAAGTCGCTTGAGATCCTGAAAATGATCGTCAGGACTCATAGGTACCGTCTTGCCGTACATATTGTACGTTACACCATGGTTGAAAACGTCGGAGATGATGTAGACATCATTGCCTCTCAAAGACTGATGTATAGTTCCCTTTGCCTCGCCGCTTCCGAATCTCGGGCAGCCGGCATCAACAAGAAAAGTTCCTTCGGTATGATGGCGTCGCCAATCCTTGAGATAATAATCGACCTGATTTGCGAAATCCTCGCAACCCCTCATACCAATCACACTGAGTTCACCGTACAAGCTATCCTTCATTATACACCCCGCTGATATAATTTTTTAAATAGTACGCGCTACATATATTATATAACATTTAGCTCGCCAAAGTCAAGTGCTCGAATTTTAAAAAATAAAGTCGCAAAACGTGTCCTGCTTATCAAAAATATACAACGGGAATAGAATAAATAAAAAGATAAAAAGGAGATAGATATGAAATACGATAGTTACGGAAATATAAGAGTCAGGGCGTACGCCGCATCCGGCGCTTTGCCGGTAGAGAATGTGGTTGTAAAGATCTACGGTACGGATGACTATAACAAAGATGTTATGTACTCCGTATTAACCGATTCGGACGGTGTAACCGATGAGATATCGCTGCCGTCTCCCCGTGCTTCGCTTTCCTCCGCGCCCGGAGCGATCGAAAGTCCTTACGCCGTGTACAATATCGAGCTTGCGAAAAAGGGGTTTTATCCAAAGAGGATCGACAACGTACCGATATTCGGCGGAACTACCGCAGTACTGCCAATAGAAATGCTACCCATCATCTACAATGACAGCGGAACTGTTATACCGCAAACAAATTTAAATTCTACAATATACGAAAATGAAAATCTGCAATAAGGAGAAAATATGCCACCTACAATTCCAGAAAATATCGTTGTACATCTTGGAGCTCCAAACTCAGATGCTCCAAACGTGACTGAAACCTTTCCGGATTATATAAAAAACGTTGCCTCCAGTGAAATATATCCTACCTGGCCCGAAGAAGCGCTGAGAGCGAACATACTTGCTCAAATATCAGTCGCTCTCAACCGTGTATATACAGGCTTTTACAGAAATCAAGGCAAGAACTTCGATATAACAAATTCTCCCGCTTACGATCAAACATACGTATATCAAAGAGATATTTATCAAAACATATCCGAGATAGTCGACGAGATCTTTAACAGTTATATCAGAAGAAACGGCAATGTTGAACCCTTGTTTGCGGAGTTCTGCGACGGTATTGAGGTTATGTGTAACGGACTATATCAATGGGGGTCGGTAGCGCTCGCTGATGATGGTGCCGATTATATGCAGATACTTCGCAGATATTACGGGGATGATATTGAGGTTGTAACCGGAGTGCCGATAGAAAACTCTGACTTCACAGCCCCATTAATACCTCTCGGAATAGGAGATTCGGGAAGCGGAGTTGAGCTAATGCAAATAAGACTTAACAGAATTTCTCGAAACTATCCCGGAATCCCCAAAATATATCCCGTGGACGGTTTTTTTGATACCGGCACAGAGGACGCTGTCAAAAAGTTCCAAGAGGTCTTTAATCTGAGGCAGGATGGAATAATCGGAACGGCGACGTGGAATTCAATAAACTATATTTATAACGCTGTCAAAAATCTCTATTCGATAAACTCGGAGGGACTATCGCTCTCCGAGCTTGAGACAGATTACGAAACCGAATTGAAGCTTGGGAACGCATCAAGAAACGTATATGTTCTGCAATACTATCTGGCATATATTTCCCTGTTCTACCCAACAGTAACGGCACCTGTAACAGACGGCGATTTTGGGCAAGGAACGGATGCGGCAGTACGATCCTACCAGCAGACCTTTGGTCTTGACGTAACGGGAATAGTCGATGAGGTTACTTGGAATAGCATACAAAATACGTACTATGAAATACTTTCACGATTTCCGTACGATTTTTCCGATGGACTAATACTTCCCTATCCCGGCAGAGTGTTACGCATAGGCGTTGATGGAAATGACGTGAGAGCGCTCCAGCAGTACTTAAACTATATATCCAACACTTATACAGATATCCCGAAGGTCAGCGTTGATGGAATTTACGGCCCCTCAACTGCTTCCGCGGTCAACAGCTTTACAAAAGTATTTAATCTCCCGGACAGCAACGGCAGAGTTAACGCGCAGGTATGGAATGCGGTAATAAACGTTTACGATGATCTGTATTCAGGAAACACAGTAAATCAGGAGCAGTTCCCGGGCTATGGGATATCATAGGAGGAATTATGTATCGTATAGAAGATAGAACAAGCGCTGTAATGGAACTGCAAAGATTGTTAAGAGTTAATCCGACCGGCATGTATGACAGTAAAACACGTGCGGCTGTACTTAATGTTCAAAAAAACTATAGGCTGGAGCAGACGGGTATCGCTGATTACCTGACATTCAGTGCCGCAGTTGATGAATATAGGATCAGAGTATCAAATAAATGGACGGACGATTACTTGTTTTCTCCGGTTTTTCCCTATAAGGAAGGGGATATGGACGAAAATGTAGGCCGCATAAACGATGCTTTACGAATAATTCTTGATAATTATGCGTATGAAGGTATAAAGCCAAAAGGAAACTATTTCGGCGATAATACTTTGAACGGTATGCTTTTTTTGAGAAGGATATTCGGTTTAGAAGAATCGGAGGTAATCGACGAAATATTTATGAACAGAACATTGATCGAGCGGGAAGCTATCGAAGTAAAAAACAAATACGGATTATAAATGATGCTTTTACCGTCAATAATACGAACAATATATTTCGAGGAGATATAATGAGCGACAGATTTACGGAAAAAGCAGAAAGAGCGCTAAACAGATCGGTAAAAATAGCAGAAAAGCTTGGACATACTTATATAGGGTCTGAGCACCTATTGCTTGCTTTGGCTGAGGATGAATTATCCTGTGCCGCGCTGATTTTGAAGAAAAACAAAATTGATAAGGACACTATATCATCATTTATCAGAGATTATTCCGGTACCGGTGTAAAAAGCAGCCTATCATCCAAGGACCTTACACCACGTGCGCGGAAAATATTGGAAGACTCCTACAATAACGCTATGCAACACGGTGACGGGACTATCGGTACCGAGCACATTTTGTTATCATTAACTGAGGAAAAGGACTCCGTAGCCATAAAGTTAATGAGAAATATGAAAGCAGATCTGAGTGCTATCAGAGATGATGTTTATACCTTGATAAAAAGCCGAGAGCGCGCTATGCCGAAGGTTAAGCGCGAGGGATACGCGCCTATCCTGAAACAATACGGTAAAAACTTATGCGAGCTGGCAAAAGAAGGAAAATTCGACCCCGTTATAGGCAGAGAGAAGGAAACCGACAGGCTCGTAAGAGTTTTATCCAGAAAAAATAAAAACAACCCCTGCCTTGTCGGCGAGGCAGGAGTTGGAAAAACCGCGATAGTTGAAGGGCTGGCGCAAAGAATCGTAAAAAACGACGTACCGCAGTCTCTTGCCGGTAAGACCATAATAAGCGTAGATCTAACTTCAATGGTAGCCGGCGCAAAATACAGAGGCGACTTTGAAGAAAGAATTAAAAACATCATAAACGAGGTCATTAAGCACAAGGATATAATTTTATTCATTGATGAGATACACACGATAGTTGGCGCCGGAGCGGCAGAAGGCGCGATCGACGCATCGAACATCCTCAAGCCACAGCTTGCGAGAGGAGATGTACAAATAATCGGAGCAACCACATACGATGAATATCATAAGTATATCGAGAGGGATTCCGCACTCGAAAGAAGGTTTCAGCCAATACGAATTAACGAGCCAAACGAAGCTGAAACCGTAAATATGCTAACAGCTCTAAAGGAGAGGTACGAGGAGCATCACGGCGTGCGAATAGAAGATTATGCTATAAGAGAGTGTGTATCCCTATCCGTCAAATACATCAACGACAGATTCCTTCCGGATAAGGCTATAGATGTGCTCGACGAGGCATGCGCGATGGCAATAAATAAATCAATTGTAAATTCAAATTCCGATATTAATTTGAGGCAGTATGATGATGTTTGTGAAAACGGTCAAAACAATATACTCGATATCAAAGAGATTTGCGAAGCAGAATATCCAATAAAAAACACAGGAATAATGCAATACACAAGGCCGGTGGTGGATAGTGCAATTATCAGAGATGTTATCTCCGAGGCATGCGGCATCCCCGCTTCAATGATTAAAAAAAGCATAGACTATGAGGAGCTTGAAGAAAAGCTCAATACTGCCGTTTGGGGACAAAGGCAAGCTATAAAGAAATTGGTGTCCGCAATAAAAAGAGCTGACCTTGGCTTTGCCGGAGAAGAACGTCCGCGCGGTGTATTTATGTTCATAGGAGAAAGTGGTATTGGAAAAACTGCTCTGGCTATTGAGCTTGAAAAAAATCTTTTCTACAGTTCCTCCAATCTGCTGCGTTTTGATATGTCTGAATACTCCGAAAAGCAATCTATTTCTAAGCTCATAGGTTCACCGCCCGGTTATGTGGGACACGATGATGGCGGAACGCTTACCGAAGCGGTAAGAAGACGGCCGCACGCAGTCATTCTATTTGATGAAATCGAGAAGGCAGATAAGGAAATACTGAATATCCTACTTCAAATATCAGATTACGGCTTTCTTACCGACTCATCGGGAAGACATGTCAGCTTCCGTAATGCAATTATAATAGCAACCACCAACCTGGGATCCTCGCACGCGACAGATAAAGTCGGATTTGAGAACGGTATCGGAAGAAACAAAAACGAAAACCCCATAATCACCTTAAAAAAGCATTATAGCGATGAGTTCATTAATAGATTTGATGAAATCATATACTTCGAGCCTCTTACACATGAATCATTGATAAATATAGTTGAAGACAGGCTGCGCGAACTTTCAAAATCTATTGGCAAAAAAGGTTATACATTCTATTATAACGATGAGATAGTAGAAAACCTCGTTTCAAAAAGCAAAATCAACGGGTTAGGAGCAAGAGCTCTGCTCAGAAAAATCGCTACTGAGATCGAAGATAAAATCATAGATCTGATCATATCTCGCGCTAATGATTCGCGAGAATTTGAAGCAAGCGTGGTAGACGGTGAAATAATAATAACGGCAAAAAAAGCCGTACAAATATAAAAAACACACTCCAAAAAGTGTGTTTTTTATTCTGGGGTGAAATAAGGGATTCGAACCCTCGACCTCCAGGGCCACAACCTGGCGCTCTAACCAACTGAGCTAATTCCACCATATGGCGTGCCTTGAGGGATTCGAACCCCCGACCTACTGCTTAGAAGGCAGTTGCTCTATCCTGCTGAGCTAAAGGCACATAGCTTTGCAACGACAATAATTATAACAGACATTTAGGGGTTTGTCAATAGGTTTTTACATTTTTTTAAAAAAATATCGGTATAGCGGCAATCACAAGAACGCTATATGTGTATATAATAATAAGGAAGCAAAATCAGTCTTTCTTGCATACCGCTTTAACACCCTCGATCGCTACTATCCTCAGAGTTTCGCCGCATTCAAAAATATCGTCATCGAAAAATCCGCGAGCTGACCAAAGCTGCCCTTTGACTTTGATCTGACCGCATCCCGCAAAATTGTCGATAGTTTCTGTTACGGTACACTTTTCGCCAACTATTGAATCGATAGTAACACATCTGCTTGAGAACGCGCAGAGTCGTTTTATAACAAGAAACACAACAAATACAGCAACCGCGACTATCGCGGATATCGCTATTATCCATTCCTTCTCCATACCAATCTCACTTTCGCAAATCTTTTCTATACAATTATATATTATTTTTCACATTTTTGTCAATAGCTAAAACTGAAATATTTAAATTCTAAAAAAAGAGACAAAATACCTCAAATGTAGCGTTATCAATATAAAAAACACTTAAAATAAAACAATTTTCTACTTGCAATTTAGTGCAAAATGTGGTATTTTTTAAAAAACTATTGACAAATCAAAGGCAATATAGTATCATAATGCAGTACACGGTAATCGTCGTACAATCTAAGATAGGAGGATATATCATGTTTGAAAGTTTTAAGAATTTCTTGGTAGAAGATCTTCGCGTAAACCCTGACGATATCACCATGGAAGCAGAGCTTGCGGGCGATCTTGGTATCAATTCCCTTGAACTTGCCGATTTAGTTTACTCTTGCGAAGAAAAGTTCGATATTACCATTGACGACGAAGACCTTCATAAGTTCAGAACCGTTGGAGACGTCGTTAAGTATCTCGAAGCAACAAAGGGCTAACAACATATATTAAAGGTGTCGCAAAAAGCGACACCTTTGTTACACATATATCATTTTACAGTTTTACGTATATAAAAGCAGGGTTATCCGCGCCATCCGCGATAAAATCTCCATATTTATTGAGCAAAAAGCTAGCCTCGGTGGAATTGGCAATAAACCCCTCTTTGTTAACGTAAAATTCAATAGCACCTTCCTTTTTAAGCGTTCTGAGAACTTTGATTGCGCATCCGTTAATTCTTGCATTCTCCCTTTCATTCTCGCCAAGCGGGATCACAAGTCTGACCAGCTCTTCCCCATCCACTCTTGCGCTCGCAAAAAGAAAACGCATTTCAGTATTCAATTCGGATCGCGAGTTACCTATCAGATCGAAGCTTTTAAACATACGTCATCTCCTTGTATACGATTCATATAACATTATACCACATTTTTTTATTTTGTAAATACATTTTTAAAAAATCAGAGGTTGCTATGACCGATATACTTATCAAATTATTCATAAAAGATTATAAGAGTCCGGAAAAAGCCGCCGTCAGAGAACGATACGGCGTATTTTCGAGTATTGTTGGAATAATTACAAATCTTATACTTGCCGCCTTGAAGCTAGTTGCGGGTTTTTTATCATTCTCTATAGCGATAATTGCGGACGCACTTAATAACTTATCAGATGCAGGATCATCCATAATATCATTTGTAAGCTTTAAGATTGCGGCGAAGCCCGCCGATAAGGAGCATCCGTTTGGACACGCAAGAATAGAATACGTCTCATCAATGATAGTATCCTTCTTGATATTGCTCGTAGGCTTCGAGCTTATGATGAGCTCGGTAAATGGACTGATCGATAAAAGCGGCTCCGATCTTACCGTAACGCCCATAACTTACATAATTCTTGTAATCTCTATAATCTTGAAGCTCTGGCTTGGATGCTTTTACAGAAGAATTGCAAAGAAGATAGATTCGTCCGTTGTTTCAGCCGCAGCGGCAGATTCCTTCTCGGATTGCGCATCAACTTCAGCAGTGCTCGTCTCAAGTATAATTATTGGGTTGACAGGATGGCGATTCATCGACTCTATCGTTGGTCTTGCGGTATCTGTAATGATACTCATTGCGGGAATTAAAATACTCAACGAAACTAAGAATTCCCTGCTCGGCGAAGCTCCTATACAAGAAGTCGTAGACAGCATCAAGCAAACGGTGGATAAGTACCCGGAGGTTGTTGGAATTCACGACATGCTCGTGCACAACTACGGTCCAAAAACTTATATCGTATCTTTTCACGCAGAAGTTGACGGAAGTCAGGATATATACATGCTCCATGACGCTATCGATAATATCGAGCGTGAAATCAATGAGGATCTCAGAATACTTTGTACCATACATATGGATCCAATAGTGACAAATGACGAAACGGTTAACGAGCTTCGTGGCTTTACGGAAAGCACGGTAAAAGAGATCTGTCCCGAAGCCTCTATACACGACTTCAGGACAGTCATCGGTCAAACTCATACAAATTTGATATTTGACCTTGTTTTACCATTTGAAGCTAAGGAAACGCCGGAAAAGATCGTAGAAAAAGTTAAATCGGCTATACAAAGAAAACGTGATCACTGCTTCTGCGTAATAACCATCGACCGTGCTTAGTCCACTCTATTCTTTCTCACGCCGGAGATAAAAGCCTCTATGTTATCACAAATGACGCTGATGCATCTTAAACGAGATTCATAAGATCCCCAAGCTGCGTGAGGAGTAAATAAAACATTACAAAAATCCTTTATTTCATAGAACGGATGATCGGTAGCGAACGGCTCTGTCGAATAGACATCAGAGCCAAAAGCGCCGATCATTCCTTTTTTTACGGCATCCGCAACATCGTATTCGTTTACTACCGCACCGCGCGCTTCATTAACGATAACGACGTCGCGCTTCATCATTGTAAGTCTTTCGGAATTTATCAAATGCTTACTATCTTCATTAAGCGGGCAATGTATTGTTATAATATCGGATTCGCGGCACAGGGTATCAATATCAACGCACTCATAGTCGCTGACCGATGTGCGTTTATTGGCTATTACCCTGGCGCCCAGAGCTCTGGCAACCTCTGCCACGGCTCTGCCAATATTTCCAAGACCTACGATTCCCCATGTTTTTCCCTTGATCTCGTGGTAAACCGGAGTAAGCTTATTAGGAACACCCGAGGCTGTATATTCACCCGAAACAACAAAATCATTGTACTCTCTAAGGTGCGTGCAAAGCGCAAGAACATTTGCGACAGTAAAGAGCGCTACGCTATCTGTCGAGTATCCGGGTACGTTGCACACCGCCACCCCTCGTTCTCTGGCCGCTATCAGATCTATATTATCAAATCCGGTGGCGAATATGCATATCAGCTTTATTTTTTCAGCACTTTCAATGGCACGACGTGTCATTTTCACCTTATTAAGTACAACAACATCCGCGTCCTTTATTCTTTCAGCGATCTCAGAAGCTGACGTTTTATCATAAACCACAACCTCTCCATAAGCTCGCAATCTTTCAAGTGGTGTGTCATCACCTATCGAATATCTGTCAAGCACAACGATCTTCATATAAATACCGCCTTTCTGCACATATTATAACATCTGGCAAAGCTAAAAACAATATCTGTTATAAAAATATATAAAAAATAATATTTTTTCAAAAATAGTATTGACAATCCAAGAATTTTATGGTAGAATAGTCGTACCTCTGTCGGAGGGCTTTTTTTGTGTGCTCTTTTCTGGGACGAGCAACACTTCGACATTGAGGGAGGTATTTTACGGGTTGTACCCGAATCTATTAGGAGGTGCCGAAATACTATGAGAGTCAAAATTACATTGGTTTGCACTGAATGCAAGCAGAGAAATTATGACACAGAAAAAAACAAGAAGAACGATCCGGACAGACTTGAGCTTAAGAAGTTCTGCCGTTTCTGCCGCAAACACACTTTGCACAAAGAAAGCAAGTAATTTCGAGAGGATATCAGAATGAAAGAGAATGTGTTTGTAAGAATTTGGAACAAGATCAAGAAGTTCTGTAAGGATACAGTCAGCGAGCTTAAGAAGGTTTCTTGGACTTCCAAGACCGAGCTTTTCAAGAGTACTAAGCTTGTTGTTATTACGGTTCTTGCCGTATGTATCGTTATCGCTCTTATTGACTTGGGTGCATCTTGGGTCGTTAACTCACTCGCCGGACTTATCGGCTAAGAGGTTAAAGGTAAAATGAGTAATATTGATGAGAAGAATCTTGGTCCCAGATGGTATGTTGCTCACACCTACACAGGTTACGAAAACAAGGTAAAGCTCAGCATCGAGAAAATAGTTGAAAACCGCGGTCTCGGACATCTTATTTATGACGTCCAGGTCCCTGTCACCACCGAGGTCGTTGTCAACGACAAGGGTGAGGAGAAAATCGTTGAAACAAAGGTCTTCCCCAGCTATGTTCTCGTAAAAATGACCATGACTGATGAGAGCTGGCACGTTGTCAGAAATATCACAGGCGTTACGGGCTTTGTAGGACCCGGGTCCGAACCTACTCCCCTTACCGACGAAGAGGTTGAATTCGCTCAGGTTGAGCGCCGCAAGGAATTCAAATTCAAGCTTGGCGACAAGGTTAAGGTTGTTTCCGGTATATTCGAGGGATATGAAGGTATCCTGCAGGAGATCAGCGAAGACGAAAAGTCACTCGTTGTACTTGCTAATACCGGCAAGCGTGACATTCCTATCATGGTCGAAACCAAGGATGTCGACTCTGCGGAATAAGTTTTGCCGCTTATTTCGTATGGCTCCATGTAATTGGAGCAGCTCGTGGGAGGAAGAAAAATTCTTTTAAATTCTTCCGTTTAAATTACCACATTTGGAGGTGTAAATATTATGGCTAAGAAAATCATGGGTTACATTAAGTTACAGCTTCCTGCAGGTAAGGCTACTCCCCAGCCTCCCGTAGGTCCCGCTCTCGGTCAGTACGGTGTATCCATCCCTAACTTCACTAAGGAATTCAACGAGAGAACCAAGAACGACATCGGTCTTATCATCCCCGTTATCATTACGGTTTACGCTGACCGTTCGTTCACATTCATTACTAAGACTCCCCCCGCAGCAGTTCTTATCAAGAAGGCTGCAGGCATTGAAACCGCTTCCGCAACCCCCAACAAGACCAAGGTTGCTAAGCTCACCAAGGATCAGGTTCGCAAGATCGCTGAGCAGAAGATGCCCGATCTCAACGCAGCTTCTGTTGAGGCAGCTATGAGCATGGTTGCAGGTACCGCACGCAGCATGGGCGTTACCGTAGAAGACTAATAGGAGGAGTATAGAAAATGGCTAAAATGGGTAAGAAATATATTGCAAGCACTGAGCTTATCGACAAGGCTAAGCTCTATGATGCTAACGAGGCTGTAAGCCTTGTATGCCAGACTGCAAAGGCAAAGTTTGACGAGACTGTTGAGATCCATATTCGTTTGGGTGTTGACTCCCGTCACGCTGACCAGCAGGTAAGAGGCGCTATCGTCCTCCCCAACGGTACCGGTAAAACTGTTAGAACTCTTGTTTTTGCTCGCGGCGATAAGGCTGAGGCTGCTCTCGCTGCAGGTGCTGACTATGTAGGTGCTGAGGATATGGTTCAGAAGATCCAGACCGAGAACT
>CAYWPS010000022.1:0-26594 GCA_964460165.1 uncultured Ruminococcus sp.
CTCATTATTGAACTCCCACAGATCCTCGATAGATCCGCCGCCCCTGCCGATTATTATAGTATCAACAAGCGCAGTCCTATCAAAGTAGTCTATGCCGTCGATCAAGGTCTTAGCGGCTCCTTCTCCCTGCACTAATGCCGGATAGATATAAACTGTCGCAAGGGGATATCTTCTTCCCAGAACGTTTATGATATCTCTCACTGCGGCTCCGGTAGGAGATGTAACGACTCCCACACGTCCCGGAAATCGAGGCAAAGGCTTCTTATATTCCTCCGCAAAAAGCCCCTCCGCCTCGAGCCGCGCCTTCAACTGCTCATACGCAAGATACAAAGCGCCTATGCCATCAGGCTGCATCGAGGTGGCGTACATTTGATATACTCCGTCTCTCGCAAATACGGATATCGATCCGAATACAGTGACCTTCATTCCGTTTTCGGGAATGAATTTCAGCTTAAGAGCAGCCGATCTGAACATAACCGCTTTGATCTGTCCGCCCTCATCCTTGAGTGAAAAATAAAAATGTCCGCTTCGGTGATTAACAAAATTGGATATCTCTCCTCTTACGTGCACCGAGCTTAAAAGGCGATTGCCGTCGAACATGCTCTTTATGAAATTGTTAAGCTCCGACACCGTCATCGCGGTATCGTTTCTTTCTCGTAACAGAGAAATGTCCATATCGCCTCCAAAATTATTTTAAAAAATTAAGTCTCGCAAGCTCAGCAATTCCGACCGCATTATCCGCGGACATCATAGGTTCCGCAAACCGCGCGTCAAATTTGCTTGAAAGCTTAGCCTTTATAATCGAATTGCACATTACTCCCCCGGCGAATACAAATGGCATTTCACCGTGTGTTTCGATCAAGCTCTCACACATTTTAACTATGGCGTTGCCTATATATTCAAATACGAACGCAGCGGTCTTGCTAACGTCGCCGCTATCCTCGTACATTTTACGCGCCATATTCTCGAGACCGGACAGATTTGCGTACGTACCGGTTACAGATACCTTCTTAGAAGGTATTTTCCCATTGTACTCAAGCGCCACGCGCTCAAGATGTGGTCCTGCCGGAAACGGCATGCCAAGAAATACTCCGATCCTATCAATTATCTGTCCCGCGTTTAGATCCTTCGTTCCTCCGACGAGTTCGGCATCAAATCCGTTGATGCCTTCTTTTACGAGCAAAAGCTCCGTTGTTCCTCCCGAAACGTGGAATGCGGCAAATCTATCCTTCATAAGATTTTCCGACCCCGAGGAATAAAGGGCAGCCATAACGTGTCCGCACTGATGCGAGAACGTGTAAAGCGGCGCTCCGAGAGATGCCGCCATTCCCTCCGCAACCGCTACGCCCGATAAAAAGCACGGCATATACGAGCCTTCAATGTTACGTGGCTTTGAGCTGACTCCAATCGCTGCGGGACTTCTGCCGTTAAGATGCTTACGTATCTCATCCATAGCCGAAGGAACATTTTTGATGTGTGAAAATACCGCATCGGACTGTCTGAGTCCTCTCTCTCCGTCGCCAACCGCAAGCGGTCTCTTTACATTCGCAATAAGCTCGCCATCCTCGTAAATGAGCGCAACCGAGGTCGTATAATTACTCGTATCTATACCGAGTATTATCCTTCTGTCAGTCATTTTCTTCCAATGCTATCGGCAATCTTATTCAAAACGCCGTTTACAAAAACATACGCCTTGTCATCATCGTATTTTTTCGAAAGCTCAATAGCTTCGTTTATGGATACCTTTGCAGGAATATCCTCCATAAACATCAGCTCGTATGCCGAAAGCTTCAATACCGCCTTGGCGACATATGATATTCGCTCCTTTTTCCAACCAACGAGACATTCGTCGATCTTTATATCTATCAGTTTTTCATTTTCGGCGCTTCCGAAAAATACTTTTTTAACGTACTCATCAACCTCAAGACTTCTTTCCTCGGTAGCCTTCAAGAATATCTCCTCATGGGTTTCCTCAGACTTGATCGCTTTTTCAAATAAAAGTATAAATGCATTTTCTCTCGCTGTCTTTCTATTCATAGCAAAATCCTCGCGCATATTTTTTATCATATCTTATATTATACATTTTACATATTTTTTTGTCAACCGTTTTTCGTATCTAAAACGGTCTTTTTTTGTTTTTTTATTCATTATATTCAGTATTTTTTGGCTACGGATAAGAATGGCGCGAATTATGCTGTATTTTCGTCAAAAAAATATTGTTTAAACCTTGAAAAATCCCCAAGTATATGGTAAAATATTATGTGTATTATGCTCGAATCAGGAGATAACAGATGAGAAGGATCAACAAGATATTTCTTACCGGCTGCGGATATGCAGTTTTTATACTTACATTGTTTTATACTTTTGCTGCCATCAGCGAATTTGTATCACCGGCTATCGCTCCCGGTCAATTTGCGCTTATTCTTTGCTTCGGATTTATTATATCATTTGCCGAATTTATGTACGAACAGCTCAAACTCAGAAAAGTGTATAAATGCTTGATACACTACGCCGTATTAATGGTGGCTTTCTGCTTGATTTTCATCGTTTCGGGAAACATCTCGGCACAAAGGCCCTCGGCGATCTTCATATCCATAGTAATTTACACACTTCTCTACTTTGTGGTTTGGTTTACCGTGCATTACGTAAGAAAGGCCATCAACAAGGCAGACGACAAGCTTGATGCAAAAACAAAATCCTCCTGCACACAAAAGACAAAAAACACTAAAGTATACAAATCACTTTACAGGAACGAAGATACATTATGAAGAATGAATTTTATGGAATAATTCCTTACGGTTCAACTCCCAACTACCGTCAGCTCCAAATGTTTGAAATAGGCAAGAAAGCGTTTTTCCACTTTGGAGTCAACACCTTTACCAACGTTGAGTGGGGAGACGGCAAGGAAAGCGCCGAAATATTCAATCCCACCGAGGCGGATGTCAGAAGCTGGATCCGCGGCGTTAAGGCTGCCGGCTTCAAAATGGCTATCCTAACGGCAAAGCATCATGACGGCTTCTGTCTTTGGCCTTCAAAGTACACTGAACATTCAATTAAAAACAGTCCGTATAAGAACGGAAACGGCGATCTTGTGAGAGAATTCACCGATGCCTGCCGTGAATACAATATCAAGATCGGAATTTACGTTTCCCCGTGGGATAGAAATGCTCCCTATTGGGGTACTGCCGAGTACACGCACTATTATGTGGATCAACTGACCGAAATCCTGACTCAGTACGGCAAGATAGACGAGATCTGGTGGGACGGTGCAGGCAGCTCCAATGCGGAATACGACTACGGACTTTGGGCGTACACGGTAAGAAAATATCAGCCCGACGCTGTTATTTTCGGATCTATGGGCGCAGCCGCATACGCCGAACAGAGATGGGTAGGCAACGAAGCCGGATTTGCCGGTACTACGCATTACGCATCCATCAATTACGACATGATCCGTACTGAAACCATAGAAAATATGAACCGCGGAATTATCGGGGGAGATATGTATGTGCCTGCCGAGGTTGACGTTTCGATCCGTCCCGGCTGGTTCTATCACAAAGAGCAGGATCAGAAGGTAAAGAGCGCTCGCGCTCTCGACGATATATGGTTTAAATCGGTGGGAAGAAACGCAATGATGCTCCTCAACTTCCCCCCCGACAGACGCGGTCTTATCGTTGATACGGATATCAAAAACGCGATAGAATCAAATAGAAGGATCAATAGAATGCTGTCGGTCAATTACGCAGATAACGCTCTTCTTTCCGCTGATAGCACATATTGCGAAAACACCGGTATTGAGAACACAGTTTTCGAGGATAAAGATCTGTTTTATGCAACAAACGCAGAAAAAAACGAGGCAGTAATAGATATTACGCTTGATGGAGAATATCTCTACAACGTCCTTATTATCGGTGAAAAGATAGAGCTTGGTGAAAGGATCACATCCTTTAAGCTCGAAGCTATAGAAGGAAATAGCACCGTAATTATATCCGAAGGAACTTCGGTAGGATATCTTAAAGCAACACGCTTCAAGGAGTGCTCGCACAGAAATCTCCGACTCACACTTGTAGGTATAACCGCGCCCGTTACGCTACGCCATCTTGCTCTTCACCACTATGACGAGGATAAGAACGATCCCACTACGTCTATAACTAAGGAAAACCTTGCTCTCATGCCCAGCGCAAGCATCACCGTTTCGGATGACAACAAAGAGGCTGTGATAAACTTCGGAGGCATATATCCGTTTGACACAATATCATTCCTCGGATCGCTTTGGGGTAAGTACGAATTCTTCGCGTTTGACGGTTCGAAATTCTACTCGCTGGACGCAGGTTATTCCCACGATTACCGTGTGACGCTCAAGCTTGACGAGCCCATCGAGAGTTCCTATCAGATCAAGATCACCTGCGAACGCGGATTTGCGGTAGAGCCGGACTTTATGGTATATTAATTCTACGAGGTAACGTTATGGCAAATATAATTCGTTTTGACGTAAAGGACAAGCTCCGTCTCAAAAAGAACCACCCTTGCGGATCCGACACCTTTACCGTCATCCGCGGAGGTACCGATGTACGAATAGTATGTGACCGATGCGGACGGGATCTCACTGTCGATCGGGAATCCCTTGAAAAAATGATCAAAAAAGTCATCGTTACTTAAAAATAATTCACAGAAGAGGTCAATATGTTTTATTATTTGAGCGGAGAGCTTGCTATCCGCGATGTAAACACGTGCGTAATAGACTGCGGCGGTGTCGGTTATAAGCTTACCGTCAGCATGATCACATCGGAATCCCTCGCTTCAAAGCTTGGACAAAAGGTCAAGCTCTATACCTATCTTGCAGTAAGAGAGGACGGAATAGAGCTTTTCGGATTCGGAACAAATGAGGAAAGAAATGCATTCAATCTGCTTACCGGCGTAAGCGGAGTCGGTCCAAAGGCGGCTATGAATATTTTATCGGTCATGTCCCCTGACAGACTTGCAATGGCAGTATGCACGGAAGATATCAAGGGTATATCTAAAGCGCCAAATATCGGCGCAAAAACAGCTGCCAGGATCGTTCTTGAACTGAAAGATAAAATCGCGAAGGATCTGCTCCCCTCCTCCGCATCCGAAAAGAGTGCCGGCAGCGTAGGCAGCGCGCCCCACGCCGCAAGCGGAAATCTTGCAGAAGCAACAGAGGCGCTGACCGTACTCGGATATGACAGGAGCTCCGTAATAAAAGCCCTCGGCGGTATAGATCCCACAATGGATGTAGGTATGATCATAAAGACCGCGCTCAAAAAGCTTGCAAGGTAAGCAGGCTGTGAAAGGACAACATAATGCTTGAAGAAATCAACGAATTTGACTTTGAAAACCGAATTGTATCCAACGAATACGACTCAACTCAGGATGCGGAGGTAGAAAACAACCTGCGACCGAAAACTCTTAACGATTACGTCGGACAGGAAAAAGCAAAGTCTAACCTTAAGGTGTATATACAGAGTGCGAAGCTCCGATCGGAAGCTCTTGATCACGTGCTTCTTTACGGTCCTCCAGGACTTGGTAAAACCACGCTTTCCGGAATTATTGCAAATGAAATGGGCGTGAACATCAGAACCACGTCGGGACCGGCAATCGAAAAGCAAGGCGATCTTGCAGCCATACTTACTAATCTCTCGGAGGGAGACGTCCTCTTCATTGACGAAATACACCGTCTTTCCAGAGCAGTTGAAGAAATACTTTATCCGGCAATGGAGGACTATGCGCTTGACATTATTATTGGAAAAGGACCAAGCGCAAGATCCATACGACTTCCTATACCGAAATTCACGCTCATAGGCGCAACAACGCGCGCGGGTCAGCTCACCTCCCCTCTGCGAGACAGATTCGGAGTGCTTCTCAAGCTGGAGCTCTACACCACCGAGGAGCTCGCTGCTATCGTTAAGCGTTCTGCCGGAATACTCGAAATAGCAATCACGGATGAGGGAGCAATGGGTATAGCCTCTCGTTCAAGAGGCACACCCCGTATAGCCAATAGGCTCCTCAAGCGTGTACGCGACTTCGCGCTGGTAATGGGCAACGGCACTATTACTTCGGAAATAGCCTCCACCGCGCTTACCGCTCTAGAAATAGACGAGCTCGGACTTGACAATACCGACAGAAGAATGCTCGAGGCTATAATTAAGTACTACGCCGGAGGTCCCGTCGGACTTGAAACACTTGCCGCAACGATAGGCGAAGAGCCTATCACCATCGAGGACGTATATGAGCCTTACCTTATGCAGATAGGCTTCCTCGCGAGAACGCCCCGAGGAAGATGCGCAACTAAGCTTGCATACGATCACTTGGGAATTCCATTCTCAACCGTTCCTCAAGGTAAGCAGTTATCGGGTCAGGGCGGACTTGATATAGACGCATAGATCAAAAAAACGGACTGATGATCAGTCCGTTTTTTTATTAAAACTATCATTCTGCTTCGCATTTTTGCCGATAAAATGCTTTTTTATCTTAAGGAATCAATCGCAGATCTTCTATCCTTCTCTTTAAACACATAGCTTCCCGCAACCAGATTATTAGCTCCGGCTTCTTTTACCGCTTTCGCTGTTTCGGCATTTATTCCTCCGTCAACCTGTATGTCAACTGATAGGCATCTGCTCTCTATTTCGGCTTTGAGCTTTGTAATTTTGTCAAGCATCTCTGGCATAAATGCTTGTCCGCCGTAACCCGGCTCTACGGTCATAATAAGGACGAGATCGCAGCTATCTAGCAGTGGATATACATTTTCTATCGGGGTGCCCGGCTTAACGGATACGCCTGCTTTTTTACCGCGTGAACGAATAAGTTCGATAGCGGACCTGGGATCCTCGCACGCCTCATAATGAAAGGTAACGAGATCAGCCCCGGAATCGATGAACCTGGATATATACCTTTCCGGCTTCTCGATCATAAGATGAACGTCAAAAAACATATCGGTATTTTTTCTGAGCGACGCTATAACCGGAAGTCCAAAAGAAATATTGGTTACGAACGCGCCGTCCATAACGTCAAGATGAACCATATCCGCACCGGCAGCCTCTATACTTTTAACCTCGTCAAGCAGCCTTGATAAATCACACGCTAACACGGAAGGAGATACTTTAATCATAAACACCTCGTAAAAATATAGTAACTTTATTACAGATTACTCATAAAATATAATATTGGAAATTTCAGCGCCCGGCAACGCTCGCAGACATTAAAAAGAAAAGACGTAATCTCAAGCACGGCGTTGCTATCGCTTGTAAACGGGCTATCGTATATTGCGATGGCCCTTTTGCTGTTTTATTAAACTCATTCCGGCATAAGCATTGCCACGCAGTGAGCGCTCGCCCCCTCTTCCCTGCCTGTAAAGCCTAAATGCTCCTCGGTCGTAGCCTTGACATTAACAGCGTTTTCGGGCACGCCAAGAGCAAAGGCTATGTTCGATACCATTTTGGACACGTACGGAGCGATCTTAGGCTTTTGCAAAATAAGTGTAGCATCAACGTTAAGGACCTTATATCCGTTTTTGCGTATCAAGGCGGCTACATGCGTCAGAAGATGCATGCTGGAAATCCCGCGATACTCCTCATCGGTATCCGGAAAATGTCTGCCAATATCACCAAGTCCCGCCGCCCCAAGCAGCGCATCCATCACCGCGTGCAGCAAAACATCGGCGTCAGAGTGTCCGAGCAATCCCTTATCATTAGGAATATCCACACCGCCAATAGTAAGCTTTCTCCCATCGGCTAGCTTATGAACGTCATACCCGTGTCCAACCCTAAAGCTACTCATTACAGCTTCACCTCTTTCAACAAGAATATTTCTGGCAAGAGTCAAATCGTCGCGAGTCGTGATTTTAATATTAGTTGCGCCAAGATCGACAGCGTATATAGCCGCTCCGATGTTTTCCACAAGCATATTATCATCTGTTATCTCACTGAGATCCGCGCAGTTGTCAAGCGCCTGCCTATACAACTGTTTTCCGAAAACCTGAGGGGTTTGAGCCCTATACACTGAATGACGAGGAATGGTGGCTATAATTTTCCCGCTTTCATCAACGGTTTTTACGGTATCATATACGCCGCACACCGCGCTCGCCGCACCGTATATATGAGCATTTTTGACAACCTTATCAATCATTTGCGCGGTTATCAGGCATCTCGCCGCATCATGAATAGCGACAAAATCAGAATCATCGGAGCAAGCGGTAAATCCGTTCTTGGCAGATTCAGCGCGGCACGCCCCACCTCTGACAAGCATCAACGGCTTGCTATAATCAATAGCATCAAGAATAGCCATAGTCGCCTTGATCTCATCTGATCTTACAACGACGACGATCTCGTCGATCATATCGCTTTTGTCAAAGGCGGTAATCGTTCTTTCGAGAATTGTTTTTCCAAGTATCTCTATAAACTGCTTGGTTTTATTACTGTCCATTCTGCTCCCGACGCCACCCGCAAGGATAACAGCAGATGTCTTAAAATCTTTCATAAATCTCTCCGATACAGCTTCACTTTCTATGATAAACGAAGTGAACGGTTATAGTTCTGATCCGACCGTCTTCAAGGAGATTTGGACCGGAAATCACTGCACCGTTTCCACTCATCAGCCAACTGGCATCAAGATCCTTGATATAACAAACAAAGATCCTGTCACCGGATGAATCAACTATAAATTTATCCTCGTGCATAGCCAGCGCTCCGCCCCGACCGATAATATCCTCGTTACCGTCGATCCTTTCGGTAACGTATTTTACCGCCTGACCGTGGAGCTCCTTTGCTCTCTCGAGCTTATATGCAAAGCTGTCCGGATTTTTTCCTATTCCGAATATTCGCTTGAATATCGACATGCTCACCTCTCGAAAAATAACGCTTTCTGCTTCATCAGAAAGTCATTTTATGTAAGTATTCTACCACAAAACGCTTGATAATGGAATACTTTTTTAAAATTTTCAGGACGTTTTTTGAAAAATATAATTTTTTTCAACTTTTTTTCAAAAAACTATTGCATTTCTAATACAAAAGTATTATAATAGTATCGAAGTGGGGCAAAGTGGTGCAAAGTGATCAATTTTCCCGCTTTCAACCATATATCAACCATAGATAATACGAAAGGAGAGAAAAGAATGTCATTCGTCGGCTCATTCAAGCATTCACTTGATGCAAAAAAGCGTGTATTCATTCCCGCTAAGTTTCGCGAAGAACTCGGCGATGAGTTCTACATAACTAGAAAGTTTGACACTTATCTCTCCATATATACCGCCGAGGATTGGGAGATCTACGTGGACAAGATCCAGCAGCTGCCCGAAACGGTCGCTCTCGAGGTTCAGGAATTCCTGCTCGGAATCGCACAAAAATGTGTACCCGATGCCAACGGAAGAATAATTCTCGACGACAGACTTGCTGAGCACGCGCAGATCAATAAAAACATTGTCTTCGTCGGCGGCGGCCGACAGATAAGAATCTGGTCCGAAGAGATCTGGAACGAACGTGAAAAGAACAGAGATCTCGAAAGAATCAGAGAAACGATGTATCAATACGGACTTTAATTATGTTGCGAAAGGAAAATGGTTATGTCAAATATTAACTTCTCTCACGTATCCGTTCTCCTTTCCGAATGTATAGAATCTTTAAACATAAGAGACGGCTTCACATACGTAGATTGCACCGCCGGCGGAGGCGGACATTCTCTTGAGATCGCCAAGCGTATGGGACCTAATTCCCGTTTAATATGCTTTGACAGGGATAAAAATGCAATTTCTGCCGCGACAGAAAGACTCAAGGATTACCTTGACAGAGTCACCTTCGTTAACGACAATTTCTCTTCCCTGGGCTCTGTTCTCCGAGAATTAGAGGTAGAAAACCTTGGAGGTGTTCTTGCTGACCTTGGCTGCAGCTCGCACCAATTTGACGTTCCCGAGCGCGGTTTCAGCTATATGCACAATGCTCCGCTCGATATGAGAATGGATACCGATGCCCCTCTTTCTGCGTACAATGTTGTTAATGAGTACTCAGAGAATGATTTAAAACGAATAATTTACGATTACGGTGAGGAGCGCTTTGCTCCAAGGATCGCATCTGCAATATGCAAATCGAGAGCGGACAAGCCGATAGAAACTACTCAGGAGCTCTCAGACATCATAAAAGGTGCGATTCCCGCAGCATCAAGAGCCGACGGACCTCACCCTGCAAAAAGAACCTTTCAAGCAATAAGGATAGAGGTAAACGCAGAGCTCGATGCGATAACACCGGTAATAAAGGCTGCTTCCGCAAATCTTTTACCCGGTGGCAGAATAGCTATCATATCATTCCATTCGTTAGAGGATAGGATAGTTAAGCAAACATACAAGGAGTTATCCTCCGGCTGCACGTGCCCGAGAGATTTTCCGATCTGTGTTTGCGGGAATAAACCATCAATAAAAGAAATTACCAAGAAACCGATTCTTCCCTCTGAGGAAGAACTTACGATAAATCCGCGTTCCAGAAGCGCAAAGCTCAGAGTTGCGGAAAAAATATAATGCAAGGAGACTTAGAAAAATGACATCGGTAATGAATCCCTATGACGCTTTATACACTAACTTAAAAAATCAGTTCACCGTAATATATAACGGCACCGAATGTACAGTGGGTGACTTTATGCTTATGAAGGCTAACAAGAGATCTGAGTCTTCTCTCCCCATCGCAACGACCGCAAGGACTGCGTCTCTTTCCACGATCGTTGAATATGTAAACGACAAGCTCACCGTTAAAAAAGCGCCCGTAAAGGACAAGACGATAAGAAGCTTCCCGTTCCGCACGTCTATCTCCGCGCTTTTGTCAGCAACGGCTGCATGTGCGCTTGTTCTCTCCTGCGGTATATTCTCACTTACGGGTGCTTCTGGAACAAATATTCCCCAAACTGCCGAGAAGCCCAATACGAGCTATACCGAAACCTTGATGCCCGAGTCAGTTGAGGAGGAAGTCCCCTACGAAACTCTCGTTGACGAAAAATAATTTCTCTACATTAATTGAATAATAAGAGCATATTATATAGCGATAGCCGAAGCGGTTATCGCTATATTTTTTATTTGTAAGGAAGAATAATGTTAAAAAGCGATATTTCATTAAACAAACAAAAAACCGTCCGCCGCGCCTCGATCGTTCTATTATCCATCGCTCTAGCAGCTTGCCTTTTACTTTTTAACGTATTCAGACTCGACGCCCTGCTATATAATTACTATCGCGAAAAAGCATTTGATCAAATAACAACCACCTCCACGCTAAAGGCAGAACGCGGAGATATTTACGATGCCAATATGAACCTATTGGCGACAACAAAAACCACTTGGCGAATCTTTGTTTCCACCAAAGAGATCAGTACACGAAGCAAGAAGGACGGAGTAAATTATGCAGAAATAATTTCGAAAGGATTGGCAAATGTACTCGGTCTTGACAAAGATACCGTTTATACTAAGATTTCAAACACCAGCCTATTAGACGTAACTATCATGAAAGCCGCCGAGGAGGAGGATTACAACAAGGTCATCAAATTCTCGATCGAAAACGAACTTGAGGATTTGATACTTACCGAGGCTCAGACCTCAAGATATTATCCCGAGGGGACGCTGGCAGCGCACGTCCTCGGTTTTACAGGCAGCGATAACCAGGGACTGTACGGACTTGAATATTCATACAACTCCTTGCTCGCCGGAAAGGACGGATACTATACCTACGCCAAGGATGCCGCAGGAAACGCGATGCCCGGAGAATACGGAGGAGTATCTCAGGCAGTTGACGGATACAGTATCGTAACCACCATTGATTCATTCGTACAAGCGCAGCTTGAAAGCCAGCTTGAGCTAATACGGGTTAATCATTCTGTTCAAAATAGAGTTACTGGAATCGTAATGGATACAAGCAGCGGAGCAATACTGGCTATGGCAACATCATCTCCGTTCGACCCTAACGATCCTTTTGAATTAGATGATCAATCATTGGAAAAATTAAAAAATTCGGGGTTAGAAGAAGGCAGTAACGAATACACGGAGTATAAAAATGAACTGATGCAAATAATGTGGTCTAATAAAGCAGTAAGCGAAACCTACGAGCCGGGTTCGACCTTTAAGATCGTTACTGTATCTGCGGCACTTGATATGGGAGTCGCAAAAATGTCAGATACATTCTCCTGTAACGGCTATCACACAGTCGGAGGATGGCGTATAAAATGCCATAAAACAACCGGTCACGGACATAACTTCCCTCTTTCTTACGGTCTTCAAATGTCCTGCAACCCCACTATGATGACGATTGCCGAAAGAATAGGCGCTGACAATTTCTATTCTTACGTTGAAAAATTCGGATATTTTGAAAAGACGGGAATTGATCTGCCCAGCGAAGCGAGAACGATTTTTCATAAGCAAGAAAATATAGGCACGACAGAGCTTGCAACCGCTTCCTTTGGACAGCGCTTTAAAGTATCTGTGATCAGTCAGCTTACAGCTATCGCCGCGGTAGCAAACGGCGGAAAGCTGGTCGAGCCTTACTTAGTGCAAAGGGTCGTAAGTTCTGACGGAAAGATAATTTCCGAGCATCAAACCGTAGTAAAAAGACAGGTCATCTCCGAGGAAGTGGCGAAAACGGTATCAGACGTTCTGGAACAAGGCGTAAGCGGTGACGGAGGGGCAAAGAACGCCTACGTGGACGGATATCCGGTGGCGGCAAAAACAGGTACGTCACAAAAGTTCGACGTTCTTGATGAAAACGGAAACTCATACCTGAGAATAGGGTCGACCGTAGCTTATGCTCCATCAAGTGAGAGCGGTATCGCCGTTATCATCGTGGTAGATGAACCTCAAAGCCAGGTAAAATACGGATCCGTCGTCGCAGCTCCGTATGTGTCAAATCTACTCACCGCTATTCTCCCCTACCTTGACTTTAACTCTACAAAGGAAAGCTCCGAGTTTACCGTTGGTAACTACGTAGGAGCAACTGCAGTCAGCGCAACCGACAGCCTGAAGAAAAACGAAATAAACTACGTCCTGATCGGTGAAGGTGATACTGTGCTGTCACAGATACCCCAGGCTGACGTTACAATACTGAAATCAACCTCCACCGTATATCTGTACACGCAAAAGCGCGAGGATGAATACGTATGCGTGCCATCGTTGGTCGGGCTTTCCATAAAAGAAGCAAACATTCTTTTAACAAATTCCGGACTTAACGTCAGGATCACGGGAGGTTTATCCGATAAATGCACAACGCTGACAGTCACATCACAAAGCCTTCCATCAGGTGCGAATGTAACGTTAGGAAGCGTTATAACGCTCACCGTGCTCGGTACGGATTTTGAAGATTAGGAGATATTATGAAAGAGCTCATCTTAAAAGAATTGTTTAACGTATATACCGACGTAAGATTTACCGATGAAATCGATATGGAAGCCCGTCTCGCTCCAACCGTTTCAACCACTGAATTACATAAAAACTCACTACTGTTTATAACCGAAAAGGTGGGAGCGGATGACGGCACACTCGACGCTTCATCCTTACCTTGCGCTCCTTACGCAATCGTTGCATCAGAGACGAAAAAAATCGAGCTTGCGCCGTGTCCGATAATTCGCGTAAAAAGCGTGCGCACTGCCCTTTCCTATGCTTTATCAATCGCATACGATATAGATTACGACAGAATTAAAGTAATTGGAATAACGGGAACGAACGGAAAAACCACGACGGCAACTCTTATTTATGAAATATTACGTCGATGCGGATACAAAGCGGGATTTATAGGAACGGGTAAAATAATTTCCGACGGCGTACTGCTTTCCGACGAATTATATTCTATGACAACGCCCGACCCCACCGTGTTGTATCCGGCTATCGCAAAAATAATTAATGACGGCTGCAGCTACTTAGTGATGGAAGTATCAAGCCACTCCATTGCTCTTGGAAAGGTCGCGCCGATAAGATTTGAATATGCGATTTTCACTAATCTGGACGATGACCATCTTGATTTTCACTGTAACAAGGACGATTATTTCAGAACAAAATTAAAACTTTTTGTATCTGCAAAAAGAGGACTTTTCAATCTGGACGACGAGTATTCAAGGAAAGCCGCTACGCTGGCGCAATGTGAAAGATCCACATTTGGAATCATCAACGAGGGTGATGCTTACGCAACTGAAGTGTCTATTAAAGAGCTGTCAAAAACGACGTTCTTTTACAGAAGCAAAAATCTGATATTCAAGGTGAACAGCAGGCTGTCGGGAGCTTTCAACGTATACAACACGCTGGCGGCAATAAAGTCTGTTATAGACCTCGGAATAAAGCCGTGTGTTGCAAAAAAAGCTATCGAAGATATTGATGGAATAGAAGGAAGAATGGAAATTATAGACGGTAACGTTAAATCGGTTATTGATTACGCGCACACACCGGCCGCTTTTTACAATTGCTTAAAAACATTAAAACAGAGTGTTAAAAACGAGCAGAAATTAATAATTGTGTTTGGTTGCGGTGGCGATAGAGATAAGTTCAAGCGTCCTCTTTTCGGGAGATACGCAGACGCGTTTGCGGATAAAATCATAATAACCGAGGACAACTGCCGAAGCGAAGCCTTCGACTCCATTGTCAAGGATATTGTCGCCGGAATAGATAAGAAGGAATTTGATGTAATTCCAGACCGTGAAAAAGCGATCCGCCACGCCTTTAAATGTGCGCTCCCCGGCGACATCGTGGCAGTGATCGGTAAGGGACACGAAAAATATAAGATAACGGGTGGCGTATATACCGCGTTTGACGAAAGGAAAATTATAAAAGAAGCAATGAAAGAAACCCAGGTCGGTCATGTATGCGGATAACACTCGACGTTCCATTAAGGATGGATGAAATTTGTGAAGCTATAAACGCTAAAAGCGATGAACACGCAGACAAGGATAAATACATCTCCGCCATCTGCACGGATACGCGCGAGTGCGAAAAAGGAGATCTTTTTATCGCGCTTAGCGGGAAACGCGATGACGGAGAAAGATACCTGAAGGATGCTGTTACAAAAAAATGCTATGCAATTGCAAGAACAAAGCAAAAGGGAGTTTTAAAAGTCAAAGACACCTCTGAAGCGCTTTTAAAAATAGCCGAGCTATATAAATCAAAAACACGAATCAAGTGCACTGTTGCAGTTACCGGCAGCGTTGGAAAAAGCACAACCGTAAAATTTTTGACAAGGATATTGGGTGAAAAGCACAGGGTTATCTCTCCAATAGGAAACTTCAATAACCACATTGGCGTTCCGTTAACAATACTGCGTTCCGATAAAGACACAGAAATCCTCATAGCCGAGTTGGGCATGAACCACAAAAACGAGATATCGCGTCTGTCCAGGTGCGTTAAGCCGGACATTGGAATAATTACATCTATAGGCACGGCGCATATAGGGAATCTTGGATCGCGCGAAAATATCGCGAATGCCAAGTTAGAGATATTGGACGGAATGAAAGACGGAGTCCTTCTTGTTCCCGCAGATGAACCTTTGTTGCGCGGAATAAAAAACGGATTATCCGTAGGTCGCAATTCTTCCGTGTCGCATTTTTCCCTGAATGACCGGAAGGACGGCGAATATTACCTCTCATCCCCCTACGGTAATATCGGCGGAATACGCTTTTTCGACGCACGCGATCACCTGCTTTCGGATCTTTCGTTTGCCATATCAGCCGCCCAAATAATCGGACTCTCCGCAGATGAAATAATAAAGAGAGCCGGAGCGATTACCGTTTCTGATTTGCGTCAAAGATTTATTACGCTTAACGATTTCACCATATTCGATGACTCGTATAACGCATCGCTGGAGTCAATAACAGCCGACCTCAAATACATCAGCGCGTATAAGGGTCCTACGGGCGCATTTCTCGGTGACGTATTGGAGCTCGGTGCAAACGCCAACTCAATACATGAAGATATCGGACGCATGGCGGCAGACCTGGGGATCAACCGTATTTACTTGTACGGTAATTATTCAAAAGCAACAGCCATGGGCGCGCTTAAGGCGGGCATGCCGAGTACAAGCATTTTTATCAATACCGATCTTTCCTCCCCGGAAATATCAGTAAAGCACATTATGGATAACCACGCGCCGGGAGAGCTTATTCTGTTCAAGGCATCACACAATATAAGGCTCGATAAAATAGCCGACTCGATTGCAGAAGAAGAAAGGATTCGCAATGAAAGATACTAACTCGATCCTCTATGTCATGGTTTTTCTCTTTACACTTACACTGACCGTCCTCTTGAGTAAATTGATAATACCTTTTTTAAAAAAACGCGCCGAGCAGCCTATATATGCGGAGGGACCCAGCTGGCACATGTCAAAGTCTGGAACTCCTACAATGGGCGGACTGTCTTTTCTCATTTCCACAGTGATAGCGCTGTTGCTATCATCGCTATACAAATACATTTCGGGCGATATAGCGGCGGCAATTTCTATACTTATATGCTCAGTTTATGCTCTCATAAACTCATCCATAGGAATTCTTGACGATGCAACAAAATTGAAAAACAAAAGAAATGCAGGTCTGACTCCCCGCGCCAAGCTGATACTGCAATTCGCATCATCGGCTTTATTCTTATTATCAAGACGAGTGTTTTTAGGCGACGATACCGCCGTTACATTTTCATTCGGTATGATCGACGTCGGTATTTTATATTACGTCCTTTCGGCAATTATACTCGTAGGAATAACCAATTGCGCAAATCTGACTGACGGAATAGACGGACTTGCTTCTTCGGTTGCATTTGCTATAGGAGTCTCATACTTTTATTTATCGTATTGCCGTTTGGAAACTATAAGCTTCGCCGGTGCGGCGCTAATCGGCGCAACCGTCGGATTTCTTATTTTCAACGTACACCCTGCAAAAGTTTTTATGGGTGACACGGGCTCTCTGTTTCTTGGATCGCTCGTGGCGGCATTAGCATTTGAAGCGGACAATCCGCTTATAGCGGTTATAAGCGGCGGAGTATACGTCATAGAGGGGGTCTCGGTGATCGCTCAGGTAATTTTCTTTAAGCTATACAAAAGAAGATTGTTTAAAATGGCGCCTATTCATCATCATCTTGAAAAGTGCGGATGGGATGAAAACAAAATTTGTCTCTGCGCCGTAATACTCACCCTTCTTTTTGCAATCCCCGCAGCTATGGTATGTATACGATGACACGTATTAAGAGAAAAGATGTTTTATCACGTTTCTTACCTCGTCCGGAAACAAATTACGACTATATCTTCATCACGGCAGTAGTTTTACTCGCCATATACGGCACGGTGATGGTATTCTCGGCGGGATACGCGTATGCGGCGTTCAGGTACGGGGACGGCTTGTATTTTGTGAAGCGCCAATCTGTATGGCTGTTGTTCGGTGTATCAACAATGCTCGTTGTTTCAAGGATCGACGTGTGCATACTGAAAAAATATACCGTGATAGCTTACGGCGCCACCATAATACTGCTAGCGCTTACTCTGGCGATAGGCTTCGTAGGTAACGGAGCGCAAAGATGGATATCAATAGGTCCGATAACCATTCAGCCGTCAGAGATCGCGAAGCTTACTATGACTATGATGCTGGCGAGATATTTTGCGTCCAATGCCGATGCTACCATACCGAAGGATAAAAAGCAGATTTTGATCAAAGGAACTATAATTCCCTGCGTAATAATGGCTGTACCGATACTTCTGGTTATGCTCCAGCACCACCTGTCCTGCATAATAATACTTGGCGTCATAGGACTGCTTATGATAGTTGTCTCGGGCGCGGACCTGAGGTATATCGGCGCATTTTGTCTCGCGGGACTGGCGGGCGTGAGCTATATTGCCTTTTTCACCGACTATACCAAGGACAGAATAACGGTTTGGTTAGATCCGGAGAGCTATAAGCTGACGGGAGGTTGGCAAACACTGCAAGGTCTTATGGCAATCGGATCAGGGGGATTTTTCGGCAAAGGACTCGGCAAGGGCGAGCTAAAGTACTGTTACGTATCCGAGCCCGCAAACGATATGATATTCGCGGTCTTGTGCGAGGAGCTCGGCTTTGTGGGCGCTCTTTTTGCATTGCTACTGTTCGGCGTGCTGGTTTGGCGCGGCTTTGTCATAGCCTTTAATACCGAAGATACATACGCCAGACTTCTGACAATCGGAATTTGCATCAAGATCGCGATACAGGTTCTTTTGAACGTAGCGGTGGTCACAAACACAATTCCGAACACGGGAATCTCATTACCCTTCTTCAGCTATGGAGGCTCGTCTCTTATAATGATTTTCGCCGAAATGGGAATAATATTGTCCGTATCCAGAAAAAGTAAAATTCATAAGTGAGGTCAAAATGAGAGTATTACTGTGCGGCGGAGGCACGGCGGGACACGTTATGCCGGCGATCGCCATGTCGGAAATAATAGAAAAAAGCTTTCCTGAATCCGTTGTGGCATTTGCAGGACGCGAAAAAGGAGCTGAAAACGACGCATATACAAAAACAGGACGCAAGCTATATACCGTTGACATAAGCGGAATAAGCCGTTCGTTAAGTATAAACAATATAAAAACCGTATTTAAGGTTATAAAATCAGGCAGAAAAGCGCGCAACATCATTCAAGAATTTGAACCGGACGTAATAATCGGCACCGGAGGATACGTATGTTACCCGTTCATAAGACAGGGGCAGCGGATGAATATAAAAACGGTAATTCACGAATCCAACGTATCTCCGGGGCTCGTCACAAAGCTCCTAGGAGGCAAATGCGATAAGCTGCTATTAAATCTTGAAGGCACAAGGGCGCATCTAAAAAAGACGGCTAATACCGCGGTCGTAGGCAATCCAACGCGCGCTGAATTCGGAAGAATGACAAGATCCGAGGCGAGAAAAAAGCTCGGTGTTGAAAGCAACCAGACACTGATCGTTTCCTTTGGCGGAAGTCTCGGAGCGGAAATACTCAACGAAACCGTTGCAGACCTTATAAAAAAGCATACTGTCGGCAATACAAGGATCAGGCATATACACTCGACGGGCAGGAATCATTACGCCAAGATCAAAGAAGCATATCCGGAGCTCTTCTCAAAGAAAGCTAACGTTGATATTTTCCCATACATTGACAACATGCCCACACTCCTCACCGCTGCGGATCTCGCGATAACGCGCAGCGGAGCTATAACCGTATCAGAGCTTTGCCGCTCGGCAACTCCGTCAATACTGATCCCCTCACCAAACGTAACGGGCAATCATCAATACGCAAACGCAAGATATATGGAAAGCGTAGGAGCAGCAGTTCTCATAGAGGAAAAAGAGCTTACGTGCGACGTTCTTCACGATGCCGTTATGCAGCTGATTCTCAACAAGGAGCAACTGCTGAAAATGTCCAGTGCAGCCGCCGGTCTATATACCCGGGATACGAATGAAAGGATAGCGCAGGTCCTTGCCGAGCTGACCGCCGATTAAGCCCGACAAATGTCTACATTAATTGACATTTCTGCCTTGGTTTATGCGCGCTAAATAATTATAAATTGTAAATTTTAATATTTTTATTATCGCCCGCTTGCAAACGCGCGTAATTATATGTATAATATTACGTGTAATCGTGAATGCAAGGCGGTCTCCGCCTTTTCCATATAAAATCTACGGAGGAATAATAAAATGTTTGACAGCAAAATGGAATTCGATTTTGAACAGGTATATGATAGCGGCGTATCTATAAAGGTTATTGGCGTAGGCGGCGGCGGAAACAACGCTGTCAACCGCATGATATCTACCAACATCCGAGGCGTTGAGTTCGTGGCGATCAACACTGACAGCCAGGTGCTTGACAGCTCTTGCGCGGCTAAGAAGCTTATCATCGGCGATAAGGTAACCAGAGGCAAGGGCGCAGGCGCAAACCCCGAAATAGGCAAGAAGAGCGCAGAGGAATCCATAGAGGACATCCGCGGCGTTCTTGAAGGCGCGCACATGGTATTCATCACCGCAGGTATGGGCGGCGGAACAGGAACCGGCGCGGCTCCCGTAGTTGCGAAGGCAGCTAAGGAGATGGGTATACTCACCGTCGGTATCGTTACCAAGCCCTTCAGATTCGAGGGTGCCAAGAGAATGTCTCAGGCAGAAGCAGGTATTGCCGAGCTCTCCAAGTACGTAGACTCTCTCATCGTTATCCCTAACGAGAGACTCAAGCAGGTCGAGGATACCAATATAACCCTCGCAAACGCTTTCGAGATAGCCGATGACGTTCTCCGCCGCGGTGTCCAGTCGGTTTCCGAGCTTATAAACGTCCCCGGATTCGTTAACCTTGACTTCGCTGACGTTACCACAATTATGAAGAATGCAGGCTACGCTCATATGGGCGTCGGCAGAGCTAAGGGCACCGATAAGGCTCAGCTCGCTGCCATGGCTGCTATATCCTCTCCGCTCCTTGAAACCAGCATTGCAGGCGCTACCGGCGTTCTTGTAAGCATCACCGCATCCGAAGATATCCAGCTTGATGAGGTAGAGATCGCATCTCAGATGATCCACGAGGAAGCTCATCCCGATGCAACGATCATTTGGGGCGCTGCTTTTGATCCCACCCTCGTTGATGAGATCAAGGTCACCATAATTGCTACCGGATTTATCGACAGCACCGGAAAGCCTAACGATGTTGCGGCTATGAGAAAGGCGGCTCCGCAGGCACAGGTTGTTACCAACACCCCGGCTCCTCAGGCTGAAGTTAAAGCGCAGCCCGTAGTCACCGAACCTCCTGTTGAAGCAGTTCCCGCTCTTACCGAGACGCCCGCTCCCACGGTTGAGGTAGCATCCGCTCCCGAGAGAAATCCCCTCAAGGACGATCTCAAGAAGGCTGACGATGTGCTCGCCTTTATGGATCAGTACAACGAGGACTACGTTTTCCTCAAGAAGAGCAAAAACTAAATACGCTCTCAATTGGACTTCTAAACAAGCACCAGTTCCCATTTGAAGTGATTTCAATACAATAAGAGGTTGCCGCTTCAGGCATAACCGAACATACAAAGAGCGAGGATATTCGACTATGAGTATCCTCGCTCTTTGCTTTTTTACACATTTTTTTGCTTTAGTCTTATTGAATCCCGAATGCGACGATCCCCTTTCTTTTCGTCTGCGGTAACAGTCCTGAGCAGAGCTCTTTTTTGCTCTCTGCGAAGCGTGAGTATCAGAGGTATATAGTTTTACGTACGGAATCAACGATCGCTTACGCGGCGCTTTAAGCGCCTCGGTGGATGGCTCCAATATACAAACATTCATAAAGAAAAAACAGCGACTACACTTTTCCGCTGTCCCGAAAATGTGGATAAAAATCACAACTACACTTTTCCGCTGCCGGTTTTAGCGGCAAAAATCTGTAAAAACAGCCTTTTTTTAGCGGTTTTAATCTCAAATAACGGAATTGTGTAGTTTTTGTGATAAAAGTTTTCCACATTTTTTGAGAGTATTCCAAGCGTTATCCACATCTATCAACAGTTATTTTTGCGCTTACGGAAATGTGTATTTTTTAAAAAGCAGTGCTCTATAAAAAACGACAGGCGGTCGAGTCCAAAGAAAAACAGGACACGACCGCCTCATCTTTATTATGTTTTTACGTTACCTTCCCGTAAGCAGAAAACGCTGTTCCCTGCCCCTTTTATTAAAGAAGATACACAAGAACACCGGCAAGAACGCCGAAGAACATAAGCGCAACCATAGCGGCTGCCATAATTCTCATAGTTAGCTTTTTATTCTTCATTACACTCTCCTCGCAATCTATTTTTTACTACCTTCATAATATTTTGAAATCTGGTGCGTTATATTTTTTGCATTGACTTTAAGCTTCGCGGGAAGGAAGCCGTTGATCCTTGAAAGCCCCTTGGCAACGCAGTCGATAGCATCCTTCGGCTTGGTGACAGGCAGACCGAGAACCTTCGAAAGAAGCATATCCGTTCCGTACAGCTCTGCCCCGCCTCCGGTAAGCACTATACCGTTTTCCGCTATATCAGCGCACATATCGGCAGGAATCTTTTTCACCGAATCTACTATGGCATCAATGAGCTCCTTCATAGGCGACTCAAAGACACCTACAATATCCTCGGTAGCAACGCTCATCTTCAAACGGTTGCCCGTGAGAGAAAGAGTACCCTCAATGTCTATGCTATCATTGGGCTTACCCTTCCAGACCGCTCCAAGTCTCTCCTTAATAGCTCGGGCAACCTGCAGCGATATATTTACGTCGCCCTGCTTTAATATGTAGTCCTTGACCGCCTTATCAAAATCCTCACCGCCGATGGCACTCTTGGCAAGGTGAACGATCTCGCCCTTATGCATAACAGCAACCTCGGTGCTCTGCGCTCCTACGTTAACAGAAATAACGCTGATAGAAGGCGAATAACCGGCGCCTATTATCGCGGCAACCGATCTGACCACAGAAAGAGACGTATCGACACCCGCCTCGGAAAGCATCGCGAATAGCTCCTTCTCTTGCTTGGGGAGAAAATCCGAAGGCACGCCGACTACGCAACGAATCTTCTCGGCGGGCTTTACCGCCTTTATTGCGTTGTTTATAATCTCCTGAGTAAGCTGCTGATCAAAAAGTATTCCGTTTTTGAACGGTCTGACCAATATTCCATCTGCGCCGCCTACCGCTTCGCCATCAGAATTTACAGCCTCACTACCCACCGAAATGATACGGCGCGCATCGGGTCTCGCATTTTTATAAATCAAAGCAACAGAAGGCTCTCGGTAAATCTCCGCCATAACATCACTCAAGGTAATGTTTGCGTAACCGAGGTCAAGTCCGATCTTCGTTACCATGCCGTACTCCTTTCGTCGTGTAGTCATAAAACTTTTAAAAACAATGAGGTCATCGTGTGCCTATAAGTAAAAACACTATATCAAAGTAATTGTATCATATTTTGCAATGAATTGCAAGTGTATTTTAAATAAAAAGAAAATATTTTTCAAGCCTTACCAAGCCTTGAGCAAAGAGTGGTATACCTAAGCACCTCACGGTTATTTTTTACCATTATTTCGGGTATATCGCTTCGTCCTACGAGTATAACCATGCGCTTTGCTCTCGTCACCGCCGTATATAACAGATTTCTTGTCATAAGCATAGGCGGGCAGGAATACATGGGAATTATCACCACGGGATATTCGCTTCCCTGACTCTTGTGAACCGTTATTGCATAAGACAGCTCAAGCTCCTCAAGATTTGCGAAATCATATCTCACAAATCTATCGTCAAACCAAATGTTAAGCACCTCATCCTTCAAATCGATGCTCTCAATAACCCCTATATCACCGTTGAAGATACCGAAGCCTGTAAGACCATTTTTCTCCCACTCTATATCGTAGTTATTAACGACCTGCATCACTCGGTCTCCCTCTCGGAATGTCACGCCGTGAGATGCCTTTTCCTTCTTAAACGTTGCCTTAGGATTTACGCGCGCCTGGAGCTCCCTGTTCAAGAGCTCGACGCCGCCGGCGCCTTTTTTAGACGGTGAGATGACCTGTATCTGCTCCTTTATAGAATCACCGTAGGTTCTGGGCAGCCTCTGTGTTATAAGGGCGGCAACCGTATCCGCTATCTCCCTCTCACTCTCGCGTCTGACGAAAAAGAAGTCCTTGTCGGTGACGTTAAGCGCCGGGGGCTCGCCGCTGTTTATCCTGTGCGCGTTGGTTATAATGAGGCTCTCCCCGGACTGTCGGAATATCTCGGTAAGCCTTACGGTATCGACCGCTCCGGAGGAGATGAGATCGTCAAGCACGTTACCTGCTCCGACACTCGGCAGCTGATCCGAATCGCCGATAAGAATAAGCCTGGTTCCTCTGGTGAGCGCCTGAGTAAGAGCGTTCATCAACGATAAATCTATCATAGATGCCTCGTCCACGATAACGACCTTCTCATCAATGGGGTTACGTGAATTTCTGTTGAACCTAACGCCATCGCTCACACCGCGCTCCATTTCAAGAAGCCTGTGGATAGTCTTTGCCTCCTCACCCGTAGCCTCGCTCATACGCTTCGCCGCGCGTCCTGTAGGAGCCGCCAGCACAGTCTTAAGATGCAGATCGTTGAAGATGGATATTATTCCCCTTACAACCGTGGTTTTTCCCGTTCCCGGACCGCCGGTTATGATAGTTACTCCGCCGTTCATACATCTGAATATAGCTTCACGCTGTCTTTCTGCGTATTTTACGCCTATTCTGGTTTCGACCTTCTGTATGAGCAATGAAATATCCATAGATGAAAGCTGCGTCACTTCTTTCGAAAGCGACTTCAGCTTCTTGGATATGTATTCCTCGCAGTAGTTGACCTCGGGAGTCATTATAAGCTCGTCGTCAAAAATCCGGTAGCGGAATATCTCCTCGTTCTTTATAAATCCCTCGATCTTGTCAGAAACATCAGACTCGGAAATGGACAAAAGACTCGCGGTTGCCGAAACAAGCTTTTCTTTAGGAAGACAGGTGTGACCGTTAACACCGGCATTATAGCCGAGAACGTATTTTATCCCGCTTATGATCCTGACGTCGCAATCCGGTGAGAATCCAAACGATGCCGCCATAGCATCCGCCTTCTCGAATGAAATAGCGTATTCGCCGTTGCAAAGTATGTATGGGTTATCTCTGACAATGCCAACCGCAGACGCGCCAAGCTGCTTATATACCTTGGTTATCTCTCCAGTGCCTATATAGTCCTTGAAGAACATTACGACTCCGCGGAGCTCCGTTTGCTCTCTGAAAGACTCGGATATAGCCGCCGCTTTCTTTCTCGTTATACCGGAAATATCGGTAAGCCACTCAGGATGGTTCTCTATAACGTCAAAGGTATCCATGCCGAAGCGATTGACTATCTTAACCGCGGTTATAGGTCCTACGCCTTTTATAGCCTTGCTTGATAAATACTGAATAATTCCGTCTATCTCACGCGGCAACGACTTCTCGTAGCTTACGAACGAGAACTGCTTACCAAACTCTTTGTGATAGGTCCACTGCCCCTCAAGTATCACGTTTTCCGCCTCGCTGACCATAGGGATAATTCCTACTGCGGTAATGAGCCTATTATCCTCGTCTATTATCTCAAAGACGGTGTAATCGTTATTTTCATTTCTGTACACGACGTTTTGCACTACGCCGCTGATCTTTTCCATTAAGCTGAGTTCGGACACGATAACCTCCGTCTTATTTTATTAGTACGCGCGGTACCAACATATATTATAGCACCTGTTTTTCCCTTTTTCAAGGGGTTTTGAAGAAAAAAGAAGATGACGTTCTTTTAAAACGTCATCTTCGGATAAATCAGTTAAGGCAAAGAGCTCTGAGCTCGTCCGCGATATCGCACTCTTCCCACTTTACGCCAAGCTCCTCGCGTCCCATATGACCGTATGCCGCAAGCTCGCTGTATATAGGCTTTCTGAGGTCAAACTTGTTGATTATCGCCGCGGGACGAAGGTCAACGAGCTTGCTCACCGCCTCGGAGATCCTCTCCTCGTCGCACACCGCGGTGCCAAAGGTATCTATCATTACGGATACGGGAGAAGCGATACCGATAGCGTAAGCTATCTGAACCTCGCACTTCTTCGCAAGTCCCGCTTTAACTATATTCTTAGCAACGTATCTGGCTGCGTAGGATGCACTTCTGTCAACCTTAGTCGGATCCTTTCCCGAGAATGCGCCGCCGCCGTGTCTGGAGTAGCCGCCGTATGTATCAACGATGATCTTTCTGCCGGTAAGACCCGTATCTCCCTGAGGACCGCCGATAACGAATCTGCCCGTGGGGTTAACGTAGATATTAACCTTGCCGTCCATAAGAGATGTGGGGACAACGGGAAGGATGACCTGCTCTATAATATCCTTGCGGATAGTAGCGGAGTCGATCTCGGCGCTGTGCTGAGAGGAGACAACGATGGTATCTACCCTGGTCGGAACGCCGTCAACGTATTCAACCGTAACCTGAGTTTTGCCGTCCGGACGGAGGTAGTTGAGCTTACCGTTCTTTCTTACCTCGGTAAGTCTCTTGGCAAGCCTGTGCGCCAAGGATATGGGGAGAGGCATAAGCTCCGGAGTCTCGTCGCAGGCGTAGCCGAACATGAGTCCCTGATCGCCCGCGCCGGTATCGAGAGCGTCGGTAACCGAGCCCTCCTTTGCTTCAAGGCACTTATCTACGCCGAGAGCGATATCCTCACTCTGCTCGTGGATGGAGCTGATAACGGCGCAGGTCGTACAATCGAAGCCGTACTTTGCTCTGTCATATCCGATCCTGCCAACAGTCTCTCTGACTATCTTTTGAACATCGTATTTTGCATTTGTAGTGATCTCGCCCATAACGGTGATAACGCCCGTGGTCGCAAAGGTCTCGCAGGCTACGCGGCTCATGGGGTCCTGCGAAAGTATCTCATCCAGTATAGCGTCGGAGATCTTGTCGCATATTTTGTCGGGATGTCCCTCGGTTACGGACTCCGAAGTAAAGAGAATCTTTTTCATTTTATCGTCCTTTCAGCTTATCAACAAAAAAACGGAAATTGCAGTCTGCAACTCCCGAAGTGAGAATACAACTCATCTGTCAGGAATTAGCACCTTATATAAAACAGGTTGCCGGGCTTCACAGGGCCAGTCCCTCCACC
>CAYWPS010000023.1:0-23060 GCA_964460165.1 uncultured Ruminococcus sp.
CCACCGCAAGCGCGATAAACGGAACGGTGAAGGTCAGGACGTAGGTCGCAATTCTGTTCTCATCAACCTCGAGGAATATATCTGCGCCCTCAAACACGTTGCCGTTGTTTCTCATGAAGGCGTATATGCCGGCGGGTGAGGAGACCGCGAAGCTGTCGTACTCGGGTGAATACGAGATAGTGTGTACGGTCTGTGAGGTATAGGACTTTGTAGTCCAATCGTAAGAAACGTCGATAAGATATTTTCCTACCGCGCCGGTCTCTATCTTGTAGAAATATCTGTAAGAGTCGAAGGTGAGCTTCTGCTCCACGGCGCTTCCGTCGGGGAAGGTAAGCGTCACCGTCATCGAGGCGTCGGGATTGACGACGACGGGAATTATCTCGACCGTCGAGTATTTACCGTCAAAGCTGACCTCAATGGAGTAAGGATGATCGATTCTGTTTTCGGGGACGTTGGTCGCGGCTATATTCTCAAGGAACCTCAGTCCCTCGCCATCGGACCAGCCGCTGACCCATTCGCCGCCGAGATCGGTGGTCAAGACAGCGACCCTGCCGTTGCCGTAGGACCAATATGAGTATATCGGAGCGTCTACCGTTCCGCCGCCGGACTTCGTATAGGTGGCAGTGAGGACCGTCTCGGCGCTCGCCTTTGCCTTAGCGTAGAGGTAGCCGTAGATGTTCGGCAGCTCCTCGATGCCCTCGAGCACGTCATCGTTCTCCCTATTAATGTTAATAGCGATATCACCGAGTATCTCGGTATCCGTAACGTCGTCGGCTATCTCACCGAGCACGAGCAGCTCGAGGTCATCGGAGCTCTCGCAGAAGTAAGGCTCTCCGCCGCCCGCCGCAGCTATCGCCTCCATATTCTTCACTCCATCCTTGTTGCCCGTGTTAAGAGTGAATACGGTAATATCGTTAGCTCTGAGGATGCTTGCCTCAGCCGTGGGATCGTCCTCAATTACTTCACCGCCCTCAAAGGACATACCGTCCGAGATGAGTATGAGCTGCTTCTCGCTGAAGCTCATAGGTATCATCATCTCGCCCGCAGCCTTAAGAGCCGAGCCTATCATAGTGCCCTGCGTTACCTCGAGGGCTGACACAGCGGCGATCGCCGAGGCGATATTCTCAGCCGTCGCCGTCTTGGGTGAAACGAGAGGATGCACGTCGCCGGAGAAATGATATACGGCGAAGTAATCGTCCTCGTTAAGAAGCCCGAGCAGATACTGCGCCGAGAGCTTAGCCATAACGAAGTAATCGGCATTTCTGAACTCCATGCTTCTCGAGCTGTCGATAACCAGAGTGTAAAGTTTGGGGTCGGCATCGTTGTTGCCGAATCTCACGGGGAGCATATTCTCGAGCCTCTCAAGAAGCTCGTTATCGGTATTCTGCATCCCGTTGTTGCCGACGGTTATAAGGCTCTTGCCCAGCACGGAAACGACGGTATCCAGAGAATCAACGAAGGTAGAGGCGTTGGTGATATCGTTCACGTCAACGTTTGAGATTATGATCTCATCGTACTTGCAAAGCTCCTCTACCGTGAACGGAACGTTGAACGGTACGGGCTTGGGATTAGGATTGCTCGGGGTGGACTTTGGAGCGTCAGGCTTGACGTAGGTGTCGATCTCCGCGGTTGCGCCGTAGAGCCCCTCTACTATCTCTTTATCCTCCTTTTCGGAGGTAACGAGCAGTACCTTTATGCTCTCATTTACGGTCTGAGTAAATTCCATCCCGTTATTGTGAGAGGAGGTATCGTCGGAGGCGGTAAGCGTCACCGCGTAGTCGTTCGAGCCGCCCGCCCCGGTATCCAGCTTGAGATTTACGACGTTGTATCCCTTGGTGAGCGTTACGCTCTTGTCAAGATACTTCTCGCCGTTTTTGAGAAGTCCTACTATGGCGTTGCCGTCATAGCTTGACTCAATAAGAAGGTTAGCGTAGGTGTCGCGTCCGACATAGACCGACTCACTGAACTCGATATCGGTCAGCTGAGCCTCCCTGATACCGTCAGCAAGAGCGGTATCAACGTACACTACGTCGATATAAACTCCGTCGGACTTAAGATCCTCAACTATTCTGACGAGCTCTCCGCCCGCGGAGGAGTCGGTGGACATACCGTCGGTGATAAGAACTATACGCTTTATCGAATCGTCGGTAAAGAGGGTGGACGTGTAGCGCAGAGCGGATACAATATCCGTGGCGGAATCGTTGACTCCGTTCTCCTTGACCGAGGTAATCTTGTCGCCAAGAGGTGTGTGCAGACGGTAATTTCTGCCGAATGTGACAACTCCCATCTCGGAGTTTCTCGGCAGCTCGTCCTCCACCTTGGCTATATACTCGTCAACGAGGTCGAGCTTTTCCTGCATTGAGTAGGAAACGTCGGCTACGACGTATAGCTCGGTTTCGGTAATAACAGACACGTTAGACATACCCGCCGCGGCAAGCACGACGAGGAGCACGATGACGATATGCAAAGCGAGCGCTACCGCGGACGCTCTGGATCTGTTCTCCTTGCGGATAGCTATGAAGTACGGCACGAGCACGAGCGCCAGCATGGGAACGAGCAGGAGAAGCAGGAACGGATTATCGAAGCTGATATTTATCATAGCAGTACACCATCCATTCCGCCGAGAATAACAACGCAGCCATTATGAACAGGAGCGCCGACGGGTCGTACCTTCCGTCGCTTCCTCTTTCATCCGCCTCGCCTCTGATACCGATATATTCGGCAGAGGTCTCAGCCGCCCTCTCCTCCTTCGGCACGGAGGAGCAGATATAATACGCGGGTCTCTCCGCTCCGGATACGTTGACCGTTATCTTATACTCGCCAACCTCGGTAAGCTCGAACTCGCTCACCGCGCCCGTGACGTCGGTATAGACGGTCTTTCCGTCGGGAGTGTCAACACGGATGCTCTCACATCCGGATATAACGTTGATCTTCGCGGTATCTCCGCAGTAGTACTCGGTGGTCTCGATTATCTCGGGGAAGGAATAGTCAAGAAGATTCTTGATCAGGACGAGGTAATCTATACTGAGGACCATATCCGAGTCGTGAATATTAAAGGCAAAGACGACCTCACGGTTGCCGTGATCGTTTAACCCCGTAAATACGACGGGGTTGCCCATATGGCTGTAAATCGTAAGGAAGTCGGAGTAAAGACCGCACTTCATATACTTAGCGACAGTGATACCGTCGCCGACCATACCGTCAATAAGCTTGCGCACTGTGCTGGCGGTAGACTTAGTGAGAGTGAGGAGCGCGCCGTCGTCGAGCGTAACCTCGCCCTGAACGCTGAAGCCGCTGCCCTCAACGTTTGCGCTGACGCCTACGAACCATACCGAGCCATCCTCAGGCAACGCGGCGGGGCTGTAAGCATCGAATATGTAGAGGGAGTATCCGCTCACGAGCGCATCCTGCTTCGCAAGGCGTTCCTCCTCTTTTTTGTAAGCTTCGGTTGTCATAACCGTAATATCGGCGTTGCTTACCGTATCAAGCGCCGACTTAAGAAGGAAGGGCGCGTCGCTGATAAGAAGCGCGTTATATGAGTTCTCGCTCTTGAGGTCGTAGACGGTCGCCACGTTATCCTTGGCGTACGCGTCCTCATCGGGTATCTTTACGGTGATGGAGTAAAATTCCGCGAGCTCCAAGGTATAGGTGAAGCCTTGCGGCTCGCCGTTAAGCGCCTGCACCTCAGCCGTACCGAGAGCCTCCGCGGAGGAGTCGGCGTAGATCTCAACGTCTACCAGCCTGTCAGCGCCGTAGGAAACCACGTTACCGCTGACGATAACCGTGTCCGCGCCGGTCCTTACGTAGACAACGTCCTCAAGAGAAAGGTTGTTTTCCGAGCGCGAAACGTTGATGAGTCTGATATTCTCAGTCTCTTTGTAATCGGTATCCGTGACGAAATAGGTGATAGCCGAGGGGTTCTCGTTGAAGTAGCCCTGAGCTATACCGACGGCGTCAACGTAATCCGCGGAGCTGTCCGAGCAATCAGCAGCCGCAAGTCTCTCAAGGACACGCGCGGTATCGTCGCTCTGCTCTATCAACACCTCCGTGGTAGCGCCTACCAGCACGAGAGTGAAGGAGCTGCCGTCCTTAGCGTCCTTGATAACTCCGCTTATCTCATCCTTGGCAAGCTCAAATCTCGTCCTGCCGTCCTGCGCCATGTTCATGCTCGCGGATGCGTCGATAACGAAGCAATACTCGTGAGCAGCGCCGGGAAGTATCACGATGGGATGAGCGAGAGCGAGCGAGAGCGTCGCTACGAGCAGGAGCTGAAGAATAAGGCTGATAATGCCGGTTATCTTGGAGAGCGGATTTCTCCTCTTCAAAAACCTCTCGCTGAGTCTCCACAAAAACGTAGAGGCAACAGTCTGCTCGGTGTATCTGTTTTTGATCAGATATATGATTATTAAGATCGGTATTCCGATAAGTCCGAGAAGACCGACGGGATAAAGAAATCTCATTTCAGTACCCCCTGTTCCGCGAGCTTACCGAATAATATCTCGCCGATATCGTCCTCCGCGGATGCAAGAAGATAGCCGGCGCCGCGGGAGAAGCAGTATTCCCTGATACCGTCGGTAGCGTAAGCGAGAGCCGCTCTGTACGCCTTGATTATATCTCTGTCGATGTTCTTCTTATAAGTGGTATCTATATTCTCGGAGTCAAAGAGGTGCATTTTTCCCGTAAGCTGAGGATTAAGCTCATCCCGGGATAGCACCTGAATACAGAACACGTCACGCTTCTTCGATACGAGGTGATCGATAGCCGTCTCGTAATCGTCATCGGTGAGGAAGTCGGAAATTATTACCGACATACCGTCACCCATGCCGACGACCGATGGCAAAATAGCCTCGCTGATGCGGCTGTCGCCGTCGAATTCTATCTCGTTGAATCTGCCGATGCGGGTGAAGAAGGATTCCCTGCCCACCGTCGGAGGCACGAGCTCCGTCACCACGCCGCCCTTTATGACGTAAACGGAAACCTTGTTCATCTCGTTGACCGAGATGTACGCAAGTGCCGCGGCAAGCCTTACCGCCTGCTCCGCCTTCCTTCCGTTTCCGTAATCCATGGAACGGCTGGCGTCGATATATATCCTCGTGTGCATCTGCCGCTCGTCAAGGAAAAGCTTAAGGTACAGCTTATCAAATCGGGCGTAGGAATTCCAATCGATCTTGGTTATATCGTCGCCGGGCATATAATCGCGGTAATCAGCAAATTCGCAAGAAGAACCGAAGGAGCCGTATTTGCTCTGCTTGTTGCCGCCGAACATGCCGGCGACATTGTTCTTCAAGAGCGTCTCAAGCACGTCAAGCCTTGAGAGGAACTCTTCGTTGATTACATACTTTTTCATTTAGGGCTTCTTTGTTTCCTTTACGAGCATTTCGATAACGTCGTCAACGGTAAGCTTATCGTTGATAGCGGCGTAGTTGATCTTGATCCTGTGTCTGAGCACGGGCGCCGCGAGAGCGTCGATGTCAGCGTAGGAAACGTTGTAGTTGCCGTGCATGAGTGCGCGTACCTTAGCGGCGGTCACAAGAGCCTGAGCAGCTCTCGGGGAGGCGCCGTACTTTACGTACTTGGAGGCGGCGGCAGACGCGCCGTCGAGCTCGGGATGAGTCGCGGAAACGAGGGACACAGCATAGGTGAGGACATCGTCGATAACGGGAACGCCGGAGGCAAGCTTACGCATACCGAGTATGGTCTCGCCGTCGATGACCGCCTCAGCAGTCTCCGCCATAGTTGCCTGAGTCATATTTACGATATCCTTGAGCTCCTCAACGCCGGGGAACTTCATAACGAGCTTGAACATAAAGCGGTCCATCTGCGCCTCGGGAAGCGGATACGTACCGTCCTGCTCGATGGGGTTCTCGGTAGCCATTACGAAGAAGGGCTCGGCTATGGCGTGGGTAGCTCTGCCGATGGTAACCTTATGCTCCTGCATCACCTCAAGCATCGCTGACTGAGTCTTCGGGGTAGCACGGTTGATCTCGTCGGCAAGGACGAGGTTAGCAAAGATAGGACCTCTGCGGAATACGGTACGCATATTGCCGTCCTTATCCTTCTGGATGATGTTAGTGCCCGTAACGTCCGAGGGCATAAGGTCGGGAGTAAACTGAATTCTCGAGAAGGGGAGGCTCATAGTACGGCTGAGAGATCGGACAAGACGGGTCTTTCCTACTCCGGGAACGCCCTCAAGAAGCACGTTACCGCCTGAGATGATAGCGATGATTATATTTTCGATAACCTCCTCGTTACCTACTACGTCCTTTGCGAGCTCCGCCTTGATATTGGCGATCATCGAGCTGAAGCTCTTTGCGTTTTCCATATTTTCCATTGATGTATCCTCACTTTACTTTATTCGTCTTTGTTTGAACCTCCGAACAGCGTGCTGAAGTACTCCTCTGCCGCGTCGGTTATCTCGTCCGACGTCTTACCGTCGGTTATGTGCTCATTCGCCTTAGCGAAATATTCTTCGATAATATCGCCGTAAGGGCGGTACGTGTTGGTGTAGGGGTCATATATAAGGTCGTCGCTTCCGTATATGACGTCACCCGTGCCGAGACCGCCCGTGCCCATGTTTATGTCGGGATCCTCAACCTCGGAGTCGTCAGGGAGAGCGTCGCTGCCCGACGGGTCGCGGACGTCAACGTCCGCCTCGGGATCGACCGCCTCGATATCAGCCTCGGTTATACCGAAAAGATTGCAAAGCTTACCGATAACGTCGGATATAACCGCCTTGTTCACGTTCTGGACGATGACCTCGGTGGAAAGCTTTTTGCCCGCTTCCTTAAACGCGTCTTCAGCCTCCGACCCGTCGTTCCTAGCTATTGAAATCAACGACTTGAACATAAGGTACAGCGTGTCGTCGGCGCGTACGCCGGAGGACTGCAGGTACACGCTCATCTCGTCGGCAATGAAGGAGGCATCGTCGGCGTCGGAATCCGAAACCGTCTTGCCAAGATCCTCAAGAGCCCTTTTCGAGCCCGAGCCCGAAAGCGCGCCGAGCGACTTTCCGAGAGCGGAAATGTCATCGTTTGAGCTTTTCAAGAGCTGCTCCGCTATCGCCTCGGCGGAATTCGCGCTCTTAAGAGCAGAGCTGACGGCGATGACCGTGCCGACCGCCTCGGTCTTCATCTCGGAGAGAAGCTGCGAGCCCTCAACGAAGGATAACAGCGAGCGGATCTCTGCCGCGGACGTCGCTTTCAGACCGTCATCAACGTAGGATGTCTCGACGGTATTGATAAGCTCGCCGAGAGCCGTGACGATCCACTGCTTGTCAAACTCGTTTATCGGGGTCTCGCCGTCGTCCGCCCTTGCGGGCACGATCCACGCGCCGAGGACGCAGACAACGGAAAGCGCAAACGCTATAATGCCCGCCGTAAGCTGTCCGGACTTCAACGATCTGACCGGCTGCTCCGCAAGCTTCGCATCGGCATCCTCGCGCTGAAGAAGGGCGAAGCCGTCCTGCTCGCCGCTGAGCTCGATCATGGTGCTGACCTTCTCGTTAAGCGAATATAGCGTGTCAAGACGCCGTGCCAGCCGCCTGTCAGACGGCATGAATATGAAATAAAGGGCTATAGCGATCAGGACTGACGCGCCCGCCGCGAGTCCGTAATAAAGCGGCGATGCCTCAGTGCCCTTAAGCTTGGACACCAGCATTATTGCCGCGATCGCGACCGCGCCCGCGCCGAAGCCGAGCAGTGCCGCCGAGCCTATCGCCTGCGCTCTGACCCTTTCTTTAAACCTGGTAAAGCTGTTGCTCATTTGTACCTCACATGTGTACGTATAAAATAAAAATAATTACACCCAATTATACCAAATGATCCGGAATTTGTCAATAGAACAGCCGGTATTTGACATCGGGTGCAATATTTTTTGGGAATTTTGTATTTTTTTGCAGGTAAAAAAAGCATTTTTTTGTTGTCATAGACGGACAAAACGAACGCATTTGACTGCTAACTAAACCGTTAAAGCTCGGAAATAAGCACCGATCTGAGATTATCGGCAGCCTTTTCCGCGCTCTCGTATCCGCCGTCCACGAGAATGACCGCGCCGTAGATCACCGACAAAAGCTTGAAGGCGACCGACTCGGTGTCGGCTGATCCGCGCTCGGCGGTGTAGCGCTCCACGGCGGCGATTATGGGACGGTCGAAGTCCTCAAGCGCACCCTTCTCTCCTTTCCCGAGAGTTGCCGATACGGAGAGGACGGTACGAAGATTTCCGTTAGCGATCCAGAAGCGCAAGCCCGCGACGGCAAGCTCAGTGAGGAGCGCGCGGGAGTCCGCGGCAAAAATGCCGGATATCTGCTCGGAAAGGAGGGTCCAACCCTCGAGCACGAAGCCTATGACCGCGCCGATGAGCTCATCCTTGTCCTTGAAGTGACGGTACGGAGCGGCGCAGGATACGCCCGCATCCTGAGCAACACGCCTCAGTGAGAAATCTCCGACTCCGTGCTGTTCAAGCTCCTTAAGTCCGGAAAAAAGAAGGCGCGAACGCACGTCGTCCTGTGTAAAGTTGTCTTCCATATATATCATATCCCCTGAGTTAACAGTATTAACATCTACATTCTAGCACGTTTTTTTACATATTTCAAGGGGTTTTTGCAAAAAGACTTGACATTTTTGCCGTTTTGAGTATAATATATGACAGATACAAGTTAACACTGTTAACAATATCACGGAGGTCCTATGATAAACGAGAGGATGTACAGGCTCGGCTCTCAGCGCTCGGAGATACGCGAGCTTTTTGAATACGGAAAAAGCAGAAAGGCGGAAATAGGCGAGGAGAACGTCTTTGACTTCTCGCTCGGAAACCCGAGCGTGCCCTGCCCCGACGAAGTAAACGAGGCTATCAAGCAGCTCGTCGGCGGCAAGGATTCGGTAAGCCTGCACGGATACACCTCGGCGCAAGGCGACAAGAACGCGCGAGCGGCTGTCGCGGAGCATATTTCGAGAGCCCACGGCTTCCCGGTGTCCGAGGACGGCATCTATCTTACGGTGGGCGCCGCCGCGGCGCTTACCTGCTCGCTGACGGCGCTGGTATCTCCCGGCGAGGAGGTCATATTACTCGCTCCGTACTTTCCGGAATACAAGGTCTTCGTCGAAAGCGCGGGCGCTTCTGTAAGAGTCGTGAAATGCGACGGAAACAGCTTTGAGCCCGATGCCGAAAAAATAGCCGAGGCGATAAACGAAAGGACGGCGGCGATCATAGTCAACTCGCCAAATAATCCGAGCGGAGCGGTCTACTCCGAGGCGAGCATCAAGGCTATATCGGAGGTCCTGAAAAGCAGATCCGACGAGCTCGGCAAGGATATATATCTTATTGCGGACGAGCCGTACAGAGAGCTCGTTTACGACGGAGCATCCGTCCCCTTCATCCCCAAGTATTACCACAATACGGTCGTGTGCTACTCATACAGCAAATCGCTCTCGATACCGGGAGAAAGAATCGGCTACTGCATGGTAAGCCCGATGGCAAAAAACGCCGATATGATCTACGCCGCAATATGCGGAGCCGGACGCTCACTTGGCTATGTATGCGCGCCCTCTCTGCTGCAAAAGGTGCTGCCTTACTGTCTCGGCAAAGTCTCGGATCTAAGCATTTATGATACGAACAGACAACTATTGTTGACAAAACTGACGGAATACGGTTATGATATCGTAAAGCCCGAGGGTGCTTTCTATCTGTTCGTCAGGTCGCCCATCGCAGATGCCAAGGCATTCTCCGAGGCGGCAAAGAGACACGAGCTTTTGCTCGTGGCAAGCGACAGCTTCGGATATCCCGGATACGTCCGCATATCCTACTGTGTCAACACCGAACAAATCACAAGAGCCCTGCCCGCCTTTCTGAATCTGGCGCGGGAGATGGGGCTCACGGAGAAATAATTATGAAGGACAAGCTGAACGAAGCAAGACAAAAAATCAACGAGATCGATCGCAAGATGGCTGCTCTTTTCGTCGAGAGGATGAAAGCATCCGAGCTCGTCGCGGAGCACAAGCGTGAGCACGGTCTCGAGATACTGGATCCCATCAGGGAGTCGGAGGTCATAAGACGCAACTCCGAGCTCGTGGAGGATCCCGTATACAGAGAATATTACGTCAATTTTCAAAAGAGCACCATGTCGCTCTCAAGAGCGTACCAGGCACGTCTGCTCAATGGCATGAGGGTCGCCTACTCCGGCACGGAGGGCGCATACGCGCACCTCGCGGCGTCAAAGCTCTTTCCTACGGCGGAAAAGCTCGGCTACGGCAGCTTCGACGAGGCTTACGCCGCTGTTGAATGCGGTGAGTGCGACGTCGCCGTGCTCCCGATAGAAAACAGCTATAACGGTGATGTCGGGCAGGTGTGCGACCTTATGTTCTCCGGATCGCTGTACGTGAATACGGTGACGGAGCTCGCAATATCTCACGATCTGCTCGCGCCCGCAGGCACTCGCCTCGAGGACGTAAAAACCGTAATAAGCCACCCTCAAGCGCTTGGACAGTGCCACTCCTACATCGTAAAAAACGGATATGACGAAATAGAATTCTCCAATACCGCCCTGGCGGCAAAGCACGTAGCGAAGATAAACGACGGAAAGACCGCCGCGATAGCGAGTGCCGAAGCGGCGGAGATATTCGGTCTTGAGGTGCTAGCCACCAACGTCAACGAGAGCAGGAGCAATACAACGAAGTTCGCGGTCTTCGCCCGTTCCCGCAACAAGCCGTCCGTGGACGACAAGAGAGCGCATACCATACTTCTGTTCACCGTTAAGCACGAGGCGGGAGCATTGGCAAAGGCTGTCGATATAATCGCAAAGCACGGCTTCAATATGGGCGCGCTTCGCTCGCGTCCTATGAAGGAGCTTTTATGGCAATACTACTTCTACGTGGAGGCTGAGGGAAATCTCGACTCCGAAAACGGCAAAAATATGATGGAGGAGCTGAAAAACTACTGCGACAGACTGAAATCGGTCGGCGCGTACACTGTGGTTTAGCTACGGAAATGACAGTATTAAATATGGAGCTGGGCAATAATTCCTATCCGATCATTATCGGAAACAGACTTTTGGAAAACGCCGGCGAATACTTCAATCTTAACAGAAACGTCTTCATCGTAACCGACGAGGGCGTACCGAATAAATATTCGGAGACAATTGAAAAAATATGCAAAAAAGCAACCGTGTATACCGTTGCGGAGGGTGAGGGCTCAAAGAGCATGGCTACTCTCGGATCTCTCCTTACCGCCATGTCGGACGCCGAGCTCGGCAGAGGGGACTGCGTGGTCGCGGTCGGCGGCGGAGTCGTAGGAGATCTCGCCGGCTTCGCATCCTCGGTATATATGCGAGGAATCGATTTCTACAACGTTCCAACCACCCTTCTCTCTCAGGTGGATTCATCCATCGGCGGAAAGACCGCGGTAAATCTCGGAGGTATCAAGAACGTCGTCGGCTCATTCAAACAGCCGCGCGCGGTGCTGGTAGACACAGACACTCTGAAAACTCTTTCCAAGCGTCACCTAAGCGCAGGTCTCTGCGAGGTGATAAAGATGGCGGCAACAAGCAACGAATCGCTTTTTAATACGCTCGAAAATACGGCTGCCGAGGACGTATATAATAATATAGAAGGAATAATCGTCGAGGCGCTCAGGATAAAAAAGCGGGTCGTCGAGGAAGACGAGTATGAAAACGGTATCCGCAGAATACTCAACTTCGGTCACACACTCGGACACGGAATAGAATCGGTCGAGGGACTCGGCGGTCTGTATCACGGTGAGTGCGTGGCGCTCGGTATGCTTCCCGTATCCTCCCCTGACGTAAGGGCTAAGCTCATTCCAATGCTCAACAGATTCGGTCTGCCGACCGTCTATGCCGGCAATATCGACGAGGCGCTCGCTTGCGCAGCGCACGATAAAAAACGCGCAGGCGGCAGCATATCCGTCGTCTTCTGCGAGGCTATCGGCACTTATACCATCAAGAGTATTACTATCGAAGAATTCAAAAATATCGTTTTAAAACACTTTATTTGACAATATCAGTTTACAAATAAGCGCATTGGAGGACGTCATGAAAAATACGTTCGGAAATAATATATCGATCACTCTCTTCGGTGAAAGCCACGGCGAGATGATAGGCGCGGTGCTCGACGGATTGCCGGCAGGAATAAAGGCAGACACCCGCCATATAGAGAAAAAGCTCGCTCAGCGAAAGCCGTACGGCAGGATATCAACTCCGCGGCGCGAGGCTGACGCGGTAAGGATAGTCAGCGGTGTCAAGGACGGAATAACCACGGGAACACCGATCGCACTGCTTATAGAAAACGCCAATACAAGCAGTAAGGATTACTCACTGCTAAAGGATACCCCCCGCCCCTCGCACGCGGACTACGTAGCCGAGGTAAAATACGGCGGCGCACAGGATCACCGCGGAGGCGGACACTTCTCTGGCAGACTGACCGCTCCCATCGTTGCGGCGGGCGCTATGCTCGAGGCAATACTCGCAAAAAAGGGTATTCATATCGGTACTCATATAAAAAATCTGCACGGAATACGCGACAGAGATTTCGGCGACATCGAGGCGGACATATCCATGCTCTCCGACAAGCTCTTCCCCGTGCTTGACAAGGACTCCGAGCATGCTATGACTGAGGAAATACTCAAGGCGGCGGAAAACGGTGACAGCGTCGGCGGAATACTCGAATGCGCGGTCACCGGTCTGCCCGCAGGCATCGGAGAGCCTTGGTTCGACTCACTCGAGAGCACGCTCTCACACGCTCTGTTTTCCATACCCGGTATAAAGGGCGTTGAGTTCGGACTCGGATTTGAATTTGCGGAAAAATACGGCAGCGAGGCAAATGATCCCTTCGTTACCGACGGTGAAAAAATATTCACCAAGACTAACAACAGCGGCGGCATAAACGGCGGTATAAGCAACGGCATGCCGATAATCTTCAGAGTAGCCGTGAGACCTACTCCCTCAATATTTAAGGAGCAGGAGACCGTAAGTCTCTCAAGAATGAAAAATACCGTGCTTAAGATAGAAGGAAGACACGATCCCGCGATAATTCACAGAGCAAGAGCTGTCGTTGACGCGGTAACAGCCATAGCTGTCGCAGACGCGCTCGCAAGCGCTGAGACGACCTCATACTTCGGAGGATGATATGAAATACGGCCTTATAGGCGAAAGGCTCGGTCACAGCTTCTCACGTGACGTGCACGGAATGCTCGGTGACTATGAGTACGAAATAAAGGAAATAGCCAAGGAAGACCTCGACTCGTTTATGACCGCTAGAGATTTCAAGGCTATAAACGTTACGATTCCTTACAAGGAGTCGGTCATTCCCTACCTTACATATATAAGCGACGAGGCAAAGGCTATCGGCTCCGTAAACACAGTCGTGAACCGTGACGGCAAGCTCTACGGGTACAACACCGACTTCTTCGGTATGAGCGCGCAGATCATCAAAATGAGGCTGACTCTATCCGGCAAAAAAACGGTGATCCTCGGCACGGGCGGTACGTCAAAAACGGCGATCGCGGTGGCGAAAAGCCTTGGCGCCGATCCCGTCATAACGGTGAGCCGTACGAAAAAGGACGGAGCCATCGGCTATGACGAGCTCTTACGCGACCACCTCGATGCCCGGATAATAATAAACACGACCCCCGTCGGTATGTACCCAAGCAATTTTGCCGCGCCGATAGATATCGCGCCCTTCGAAAAGCTTGAGGGAGTAATCGACGCCATATACAACCCTATCAGGACCAAGCTGGTCATTGACGCGCTCGAGGGCGGCGTCAGAGCGGAGGGCGGTCTCTATATGCTCGTCGCTCAGGCAGTCTACGCCTCGGAGATTTTCCTCGGCAAAAAGCACCCGGTCGAAAAACTGAATAAGATATTCAACAAAATAAAGAGAAAGAAAGAAAACATAGTCCTCATAGGCATGCCCGCGTCGGGCAAGACCACGCTCGCGAATCTTATATCCGCGGAGCTCTCACGTCAGGCGTACGACACCGATAGGATGATCGTTGATTCGCAAGACAAAAGCATCCCCGAGATATTCGAGCAAGAGGGCGAAAAAGCATTCAGAGCGTACGAAAGTAACGAAGTTGCAAACGTTAGTTTACTAAACAATGCGGTAATATCCACCGGCGGCGGAGTTATACTCAATAAAGAAAACGTAAGAATGTTGAAGCAAAACGGCGTCCTTTACTTCATCGACAGACCGTGGGATAAACTCGTGCCGACCATCGACAGACCCCTTGCGCAGGACCTCGAGGCGATCAAAAAAAGATATGACGAGAGATACGATATATACGTAGCGTCAGCCGATACCGTAATAGATGCCGATGACCTGCCAAGCAATACCGCAAAAAAAATAATCGGAGCGTTCTACAAATGAAAAAACTTTATTACATACTAAACGGACCTAACCTCAATATGCTCGGCGTAAGAGAGCCCGAGCATTACGGAAGCGAGGACTACTCGGCACTGAAGGCAAGCGTCAGACAGACCGCGAAGAACTTAGGCGTCCGGATCAAATTGTACCAATCCAATCACGAGGGCGACCTGGTGGATAAAATACAAGAGGCGCACAAAAGAGGCGCTGACGGTATCGTCATCAACCCCGGCGCTTATACACACACCAGCATTGCCATTTTGGACGCGGTAAAGTCGGTAAGGATCCGTACCGTTGAAGTGCATATTTCAAAGGTGGAGGAGCGCGAGGACTTCAGGCAAATAAGCTACATCGGGCTCGCGGCAGAAAAGAGGATAACCGGACACGGAATACACGGATACAGTGAGGCTCTCGAGTATCTTGCCGGTAAATAATCGAATTTCCGACTACTTATGTTTACATCTGATCAAATTTCAACGTGCATTTACTTAACCGGAAGGAACGAACAATGAATGTAAAAATACACAGGGGTACGCCGTCGGGACGGGTTTTTGCTCCGGCGTCAAAGTCTATGGCACACAGAATACTCATATGTGCCGCCATGGCAGAGGGCATCAGCACGGTAAAGGGAATATCCGACTGTGAGGACGTATCCGCAACAATAAGCTGCCTTTCCGCCCTGGGCGCGCGGATAACGAGACGCGGCGACGAGGCTACCGTAAGGGGCGTGGATATGCTTAATACCGCGCCAAGCTCCGCCCTTAACTGCAACGAGAGCGGAAGCACGCTGAGATTCTTCCTGCCCATAGCGCTCCTCTCGGGCAAAAACACGCTGTTTCTCGGCGCTCCGGGTCTGATGGCGAGGCCTATGAGCGTTTACGAGGAGCTCTGTAAAAAGAGAGGTCTTATCTATAACGCCGACGGCGGGAGCATTGCGGTAAAAGGACCTCTTGCTCCGGGCGAATACGAGGTCGTCGGCAACGTCAGCAGTCAATTCATCAGCGGTCTGCTCTTCGCTCTGCCACTGCTCGCCGAGGACAGTAAGATCAAGATCCTGCCCCCCGTGGAAAGCAGATCGTACATAGATCTGACCATTGAGGCTCTTTCGCTCTTTGGTGTTACCGTGAAATGGACGGATGACACGACCCTCTATATAAAGGGCGGACAGAAATACGTTCCCCGCGACGTGACCGTCGAGGGTGATTACTCAGGCGCGGCGTTCATCGACGCGCTTGCGCTCTTTGGCGCGGACGTCTCGGTTGATGGCTTAAATCCCGAGAGCACGCAAGGCGACAAGGTATATAAGACCCTTTTCGATATGCTCAAGCGCGGCGTGCCGACCATACATATCGGAAACTGTCCCGATCTTGGCCCCGTGCTCTTTGCGGTAGCCGCGGCAAAGCACGGCGGAGTCTTCACCGGAACGAAAAGACTTAAGATAAAGGAGAGCGACAGAGCCGCGGCTATGGCAGAGGAGCTCGCTAAGTTCGGCGTATCCGTGACCGTGTACGACGACAAGGTCGTGGTATACCCCGCAAGCTTCCATGCTCCAACCGCTATACTTTCAGGTCACAATGACCACAGAATAGTAATGGCTCTTTCGGTTCTTCTCACCCTCATGGGCGGTGAAATAGAAGGCGCGGAGGCGATAAACAAAAGCTACCCCTCGTTCTTTGAGGATCTTGGCAAGCTCGGAATTGAGGTGGAAAGATATGAAGCTTAGTAAAGAAACGAAAATACTGATCGTAGGTCTCGGCGTTATAGGAGGCGGATATGCCGCCGCCCTTACGGAAAAGGGATACGAGATCAAGTGTATAACGAAGGAAGAAAAGGACGTCGCGTACGCTCTTGAGCGCGGAATGATAAAGCACGGAACCACAAGCGCGGATCCCAAAATCATAGGCGAAGCGGATCTCGTGATATTCGCGCTTTATCCAACGGTCTTCATTGACTGGATCGAAAAATACCAAGGGTATTTCAAGAGCGGCGCTCTCATAACCGACGTAACAGGTGTCAAGGGCAGCGTCGTAGGCAGGGTGCAGGATATGCTCCGCCCAGACGTGGAATTTATCGCCGCGCACCCCATGGCAGGAAGAGAAAGAAGCGGTGTCGAATACGCCGATCCCGCGGTATTCAAGGGCGCGAACTACATCGTGACGCCTACAGAGAAAAACACCGAGGAGGCAATATCACTGTGTCAAGAGCTCGGTGAGGTGCTCGGCTTTGCGCGCATCAGCATACTCTCGCCCGAGGAGCACGACGAAATGATAGCCTTTCTCTCACAGCTTACTCACTGCATAGCGGTAGCTCTGATGAGCGCGAATGAAACCGAAGGGCTCGAAAAATACACGGGCGACTCCTTCCGCGACCTGACGAGGATCGCTAAGATAAACGACGCTATGTGGAGCGAGCTGTTCCTTATGAACAAGGATGCGCTACTACACGAAATGGATGCGTTTATCGGAGAATTCGAGCGTCTTCGCAGCATGCTCGTAAGCGGCGACCGTGAGGGCATGAGAGAGATGATGAGGCACTCGACGGAAAGACGTTCGTTATTTGACAAGCCGAGCGAAAAACGGCAAAAAATGTAACAAAACAAAGATTTTTTATGGTAATAGACCGAAAGGATGCAAATATGGAAAAGAACCTTACGTTTTACAGGAAGCTGCCAATACCAAAGGAGATCAAGGCGGAGTTCCCGATCTCACCCGAGCTTGCGGCATTAAGACAAAAGCAGATCGATGAAATGAGAGATATATTCGAGGGAAAAACAAATAAGCTTATACTCGTCATCGGCCCCTGCTCTGCCGACTCGGAGAAGCCCGTGCTCGACTATGCCACCAGACTTATGAAGGTGCAGGAAAAGGTCAGGGACAAGCTTATGCTCGTGCCGAGAGTATATACCAACAAGCCAAGAACGACCGGCGAGGGATACAAGGGTATGCTTCACCAGCCCGACCCAAACGCCGCGCCCGACCTGCTGAAAGGCATAGTGGCGATAAGACAGCTCCACCTCAAGACGCTCGCCGAAACCGGCATGTGCCCCGCTGACGAGATGCTCTACCCCGAGAATTACAGATATCTGTCAGACATACTCGGATACGTAGCGGTCGGCGCGCGCTCATCCGAAAACCAGCAGCACAGACTCGTCTCCAGCGGTATCGACGTACCGGTAGGCATGAAGAATCCCACGGGCGGAGATATATCGGTAATGATGAATTCCATCAAGGCGGCTCAGTCATCTCACACCTTCCTTTACAGAGGCTGGGAGGTAGAGAGTAAGGGCAATCCCCTCTGTCACGCCATACTCCGCGGATACGTCGATAAGCGAGGTCAGTCGCACCCGAACTATCACTTCGAGGATCTCTACTCGCTCTACGAGACCTATCAGACGTCGGGGCTCAGGAATCCCGCCGTCATAGTAGATACCAACCACGCGAACTCAGGAAAGAAATATCTTGAGCAGCCGAGAATAGCAAAAGAGGTCCTCCACAGCGTGAGATATTCTCCCGAGGTGCGCTCGATAGTCAAGGGTCTCATGATAGAGAGCTATATCGAGGACGGCTCGCAGAAGATCTCCGACTGCGAGATATACGGAAAATCTATCACCGATCCGTGTCTCGGTTGGGAGAAGACGGAAAAGCTCATTTACGAGATCGCGGATGCATTTTAATTTTTTCAAAGCGGCTGCCGCATTCAGGCATAACCGATAAAAAACGGGGGATCGTGCAAAAACACGGTCCCTCTTTTACGTTAAGCGCAAATTTGAGGAGATCAAGGTTGAAAACCCGAGGTTTCCTCATTTTTTATCCCAAAATGAATAAGTTGTGAATTCGACAAATTTTAAAAAAAATAATTGTACACAACTTGACTTTTGTCAAAGTAAGTGATATGATATATGATGGTTTAGTATTATAAACGCGATAATTATAAAAAGGAGCAGATAAATGGAAAGTAAAAACCTGTTTTCGAATATCAAAAAGTTATATTCGGAACATAAGAAGATTTTTATCAGCGTAACTGCGCTCCTCCTGGTTCTTGTCATCACGTTTGGTTGCGTGGTGCCGATCGTTATTTGGAATAATAACAAGAATAAGGACGGTGACGGAGACGATACCGGAGGAACTATAATCTCCGGCGGCGGAAACGGTGACACCGAGTATACCGTAAAGGTAGTGACTCTTGGCGGCATGGCGCTCGATGGCATTATGGTATACATCTACAACGGCGAGGGCAATATGTGCACTATGCCTCAGGAGACCGACGAGAACGGTATTGCGAAATTCACTCTCAAGACCTCGAGTGACTACACCGTGCATATCGACGGCGTGCCCGAGGGCTACAACGTAAGATCTGGTGAGACAGCGGCGGAAAGATACCCTCTCACCGCTCCCGACACTCTCATCACCGTATCCTCCGCGCCTATCAAGGAGGGCGGATTCAAGGACTCTTATGATCTCGGTGATGTCATGTACGACTTCACGCTCACCGACGTCAACGGTGTGAGCTACACGCTCTCCGAGCTTCTCGAGACCAAGGATATGGTAATGCTTAACTTCTGGTACGAGGCGTGTCCGAACTGCCTGTACGAGTTCCCCTACATCAACACGGTATACAACGCGTATAAGGATGATATCGAGATCCTCGCTATCAACGACTATGCGGCGGATACCAAGGATGACGTTAAGAACTATCCCTCATACTTCGAGGATGGCTTAGACATCCCTCTGTTCAAGGTTGACAGCGGTCTCACTCTCTCCAAGTTCCCGAGCGAAGGCTATCCCACCACGGTCATCATTGACAGATACGGCGTTATCTGCATGATAGAGGTAGGCGCGGTGCTTGGCGAATCCAAGTGGAAAAACATCTTCGACCACTTCGTCGGCGAGGACTATAAGCAGTCGCTCATCACCGACCCCTCTATACTTAACCCCTTGGTCAAGCCCACTATCAGCTGGACGGATACCTCTGCCGATGAGATCGCAAATGCGTTCAACAGCGGCGATATAAACGTAACCTTCCATCCCGAGACGAGCGAGAAGGACGCGGAGTACGCATGGCCCTTCATCGTAGGCACCGATCATAACGGCGACACCGTCATCGTGCCCTCCAACACGGGCGTTGACAACTCCTACGCCATCCTCTACGCCGACGTACAGCTGAAGCCCGGTCAGGCAGTTATGTTTGACTACTTCTGCTCGACTCAGAACGACGATACCGGCGCTGACGTGCTCTACGCTCTGGTTGACGGCAAGGACATCTACTCAATAGCGGGTGTAAGCACCGATTACGAGACCTGCTGTACCTTCGTCGATCCCCGCCCTGTTGTCGAGGGTGTAAACGAAAATGACGTAGCTACCTACGAGATAGCGTTCGCGTTCTACAAGGATACGGTCGACGCGGCGGGTGACGATACTATTTACCTCAAGAATCTCAGAGTCGTAGGCGTTGACGAGATAGAAGTAGAAACCTACATCTTCCGTTATGCCGCGACCGATCTCAACGAGGCGGAGAACGGCTATAACACGTACGTTAAAATACATTACAATGAAAACGACGGCTACTACCACGTAGGCTCCGTTGACGGTCCCCTTCTTCTCGCAAACCACCTCGGATACACTCAGTTCGACTCCGAGAAGACCGTTTCCGAGAGAATTTACGCAGCCGGCGAAAACGGCTATGAGCTCTGGGTATACGACGAGACCGCCGGTGAAGAAGTAAATATGTTCTCTAACTGGCTCGTCTACGGTAACGCGGCCGCTAACTCACAGATAGCGTACTGTACACCCGTGACCGAGGAGCTGCGTATAATGCTCGAGGCTTACTGCGAGGAATACAGAAGGAAGGTAGGCAAGGCTGAAAGCGAGAACCTCTGGCTCCAGTTATGCGTTTACTACGACGCTTACGGCAAGGATGCGGAAGGAAATCCCACGAAGCAGCTTGCCGATCCTATCCGCGGTCTCACCGCGTTCTCGGCGTATGAGTTGGACAATATAAAGACACCCGAGGATTACTATGACGTTGTAGCCAGCGCCGAGGTAACGTATAATATGGTTATAATGCCCAGAGGCTATCTCTACAAGTTCGTTCCGGACGTTTCCGGCGTATACCGCGTGACCTCTGATAGTGAGTCCGAGGTGAACGGCTGGATCTTCACGGATAGCGAAAAGTGGGCGGATAACTTCGGCGACAGGACCGTGCTCACGAGCTGCCAGGTTGCGGAGCGTATCACAGACGACCTCATAATCGAAGATGAGGACGGTAATCTGACCTTCGACAGGATCAACGTTTCCATGGTTGCCTATATGGAAGCAGGCAAGGAATACTACATCGACATAGCGTACTACGACATGTACGAGGTCGGCTCGTTCAGCTTCGAAGTTAAGTGGATCGGTACAGAGTTTGACCACTTTATACAGGCGTCTCCCGGACCTATCACCTACATTGAATCCATCGACGGAAGCATCGGAGACCTCATCGCGGCGGGCATCGACTATGAGTTCGTGCAACTCGCGGGCGACGACGCCAAATATGCGTACCACGTGCTCGAAAGAGACGCGGATGGCAACGCAACCAAGTACGGCAGCAAGATCTACGCCGACTTCTACTATCCCACCACTCTCTTCCCCTCGCAGTCTATTGAAGCTCTCATAAACGCTAACGCATTCAACTATACCATCACAAGCACGGACAGAGATGCGCTCATCCTTCTCGACCAGTTCAGGCTTGACGGCAAGAATAAGTATATCGCAGACAGAGTAACCGAGATATTGACGTTGGCAAATGCCGAGGCAAAGGCACTGGCAGATGCAGAGGCTCTGTGGGTAACGCTTAATATGGACGCTGTGATCGAAGACAAGGAGGATGGCACTCTTAACGGAGAATACACCCTTCCCGAAGGATACACGGTTGACGACCTCAACAAATATGCCGATACCGTAATAGCCAAGGGTCTTGTTGAAGGTAAGGAATATCTCATCGACTTCTGGACAGAGGAGTTCTATGATGAAGCAGAGAATGACGCAAACGCTGCTGCCGATGCTGAATGGAACGCTTACGGCGACGGCGGTGTGGATATGGACGACGTATTCAGATACGCGCTTGCTCACGCATCTGTAAATGACGAATACGTTATGACCTTCGACTTTACCGGCTCCGACTACGAAGATGATGCAATAGCACTTGCAAACTCTTGCCTCACGATCGGTATGGCAAATCTCCAAACAAAGTGGGGCACGAGCTTCGCTGCAAACTGGGCTGACCATCAGCTTACGGATATCATCAACAACTGCCTCAGAACAGGTACGTTCCACAACACCGATAACAGAACGAATAAGGACATAAAGGCTCAGGAGTACCTTGAGACCTATAACACCAAGGGCGAGGATGCTCTTAAGAAGGACTGGGATGCCGAGTTCAGCACCATCACTCCTCCCGAAAGCTACGGTGATACCGACTCCGAAAGAAGATTCAACTATCTCTGGGAGTACTACCAGATGGATGACGTAGCAGACGGTAAATTCCACGGCGACCTCGTGAATTATACGAATGAAATGCGCGAATACGCAGAAAAGATGGATGACGTCGATGAAAACGTCAATCCCGAGCTTTGGGGCTGCGTAGCAGTTACCGAGAAGCTCGCAACCATCCTTAACACTCTCGTAGGCAGAGAGGTATTCGAGGACGTACAGAACGGCTGGCTCAAGTTCTGCTACTACTACGATGCTCTCGGTCAGTAATCAACCTAATAAGGAGAATATTATGAAGACCTTAAAAAAGATTCTTTCTCTCCTTCTTGTAATCTGTATGCTCGCTACCGTGTTGAGCTTCACGGCGTGCGGAAATAAGGATAAGGACGGAGACGACGACAAAGATAACGACGGCGATACCAAGACCGACACAACCTACACGGTCACGGTGACAGACGGGGAGAAAAACCCCGTCGCCGGCGTGGGAATTATGATTTCCACTACTCTGACAACGCTCTATACGGACGAAAACGGAAAGATCACCTTTGAGTCTGCTACCGCAGATGTAAAGGTTATGATCATGTCCACCCCTGACGGATACGAGGAATCCGAGAAAAAGCAGGTAGGATTTACATCCGGTTCAACCGAGCTTAAGCTCACAGTTGAAAAAACAGTATCCAAAGTCACATGCATGATCACCGTCGAGGATCAGAACGGCGATACCGTAAGCGGTGTTAATCTTCAGATCTGCTCTACGACCTGCACCCCCGGCGTAACCAACGAAAGCGGCGTTGCAACCTTCAAGCTTACACCCGGAGTGGAGTACAAGGTCGAGATACTGAGCGCTCCTGACGGTTACAGCTACCCCGCCGGCTACCTTGAAGAAACCGTTATCGGCGGAGCGGATGAATTCGTAGTGACGATTACAAAGAACTGAAGCAACAGCGCGGCATAGAGGCTGTCGCATTCAGGCATAACCGATAAAGGGGCTGGCGCATTTAGGCGCAACCGAAAATGACACGTAAGAAGATAAAAAACTCAAAAATTAACGAATGAGCTGAAACTTTTTCTGTAAGGTTGAAATTCTGCTAATTTCTCCATTAAATCAAGGTCATTTTCTATTCGCGTTTCCCTCCCTCAACGTATTTTTATACGCCTCTCGGTCGGGAGAACCCGAATTTTCGCTCTAAATCCCCCTATCCCCTGCGCAAAAGAGGCTGGC
>CAYWPS010000024.1:0-22539 GCA_964460165.1 uncultured Ruminococcus sp.
CTACTGTTTTAATGTTAAGAAGGTGCTTCACACCTACGTTTTCGGATACGCTGTTACCGCCCCAAGATCCGCAGCCAAGCGTAAGCGAGGGAGCGAGCTTGAAGTTGTAAAGGTCACCGATACCGCCGTGAGCCGAGGGCGTGTTAACTAAAATACGGCAGGTTCTCATTCTTGCGGTGTATGCCGCGAGCTTTTCCTTTTCGGTGGTCTCGTTGATGTAAAGTGAGGAGGTGTGACCGAAGCCGCCGTCCTCAACAAGCTTATCTGCCTTATCAAGAGCCTCAGCGAAGGTCTTTGCCTTGTACATCGCAAGCACGGGAGAAAGCTTCTCGTGAGCGAACTCCTCAGAGAGCTCAACGCTCTCAACCTCGCCTATAAGTATCTTTGTTCCCGCGGGAACGGTTACACCGGCGAGCTCCGCTATCCTTGCAGCCCTCTGACCTACTATCTTTGCGTTAAGCGCGCCGTTGATAATGATGGTCTTACGTACCTTCTCGGTCTCAATGGGGTTAAGGAAGTAACAGCCTCTCGCGGCAAACTCCGCCTTTACAGCATCGTAGATCGACTCAAGCACGATAACCGACTGCTCGGACGCGCATATCATACCGTTGTCAAAGGTCTTGGAATGAATTATGGAGCTGACAGCAAGAAGAATATCTGCGCTCTCGTCGATGATCGCGGGCGTATTACCTGCTCCAACGCCGAGCGCGGGCTTGCCCGAGGAGTATGCAGCCTTGACCATGCCGGGACCGCCGGTCGCAAGGATAATATCCGCCTCCTTCATAACGGTGTTGGTCATCTCAAGCGAGGGGACGTCGATCCAGTCGATTATTCCCTCGGGAGCTCCGGCTGCTACCGCAGCCTCAAGAACAAGCTTTGCCGCCGCGATAGTGGAATTCTTCGCTCTGGGGTGAGGGCTGATAATAATAGCGTTACGGGTCTTAAGCGCGAGAAGACACTTGAAGATAGCCGTGGACGTAGGATTGGTAGTGGGAATGACCGCAGCTACTACGCCGATAGGCTCCGCGATCTTCTGAATACCAAACGCCTTATCCTCCTCGATAACGCCGCAGGTCTTGGTTTCCTTGTAAGCGTTGTAAATGTATTCGGCAGCGTAGTGATTCTTGATCACCTTATCCTCTACGATACCCATGCCCGTCTCGCTGACCGCAAGCTTGGCAAGAGAAATTCTCGCCTTATCCGCAGCAGACGCGGCTGCCAAAAATATTTTGTCAACCTGCTCCTGAGTGTAGGTAGCATAAACCTTTTGCGCCGCCCTCACGCGAGCGATCGTTTTGTGCAATGCGTCTACACTATCAACGATTTTGTAAACTTTACTTTCCATTTTTGTATATCCTCCTAAAATTATTTATTAATTTGATTGTTAAGATGCGCAAGAGAAAGAGCCAGGTTTTCCTGCTTGATCAGCACATCCTTCGGCACCTTAAGCGCGCACGGAGCGAAGTTCCATATTGCTGTTATACCGCCCCTTACCATTATGTCGCAAACCTCCTGAGCCGAGCCCTGCCCAACGGTAATTATTCCGAGACACACACCGTTTTCCTTGCAGTATCCGTCAAGCTCCTTTATGGGCAGAACGAGCTTTTCGCTTCTGCCGATGCGTATTGACTGCTCGTTGCAATCAAAGGCGGCGACTATCCTTACGCCGAACTCCTCGAAGCCGTCGTAATCAAGAAGCGCTCTGCCGAGCTTGCCGGCGCCGACCAATATCGCCTTCGTCAGTCTTTCGTACCCGAGATGACGTTCTATATCGTTTATCAGCTTGTCCTTTTTATAGCCGATCTTCGGCTTTCCTACGCCGGATACCGCCGCCAGATCCTTACGTACCTGAACGTCTCCCAGCGACAATCCCCTAGCTATAGCCGCCGCCGATATCGTCTCGCCGCATTCCGGCAGGTTCTTAAGATACTGCAAATAACGCGGCAGCCTTCCGAGCGTTGCCTTTGAAATAGCGTTTGACCGCATACGACACCTCTCTTTTTTAAATTTGTTAAAATTTTATCATACATTTTATCTTTTGAGAATTATTAAAATGTTATACCGGTGTTATACATATCGATATAACACTAATCGATATATATATTATCAATAAAAATAAGCAGTTACGTCCATAAACGTAACTGCTTATCCACACTATTAAGTTGTCGTATTTTAAGTAAAAGGAAAGGCGGTCTAACTGTCATAACGTCACCTCAACCGGTCAGCGCGCGATGATTATTTTAAATGCTTTCTCCGTGACTCACACAGCTCTGTAATGAATTGCTTATCAAGCTTCGTCAGCTTGTATCCATCCCTGTATATTAGAACATCCTTATACGTTTTCTCGTTGTCAACGCACCTTTTCTGAACGAGGCCGTATCTGTCAAGTATCTTTTGCGACGCGGGGGATACCCACATGAATGTCTCGGGATTTTCCGAGAGAAGGTCAAATTGGCTTGCTCTCTCGAATATGAAGATGCGTCGGTCAATATTGTCGGGCAGCTCCTCCTTAACCACCTTGGAAAGAGGGAGCGACGGAACGTAAGGGTCGGCGTGCGCGATCTCTATATACGGCGGGAGATCGTCAAACGTGATCACTTCCTTATTCGCGAGCGGATTATCGCGGCTCATGATCAATACGTATGAAAACTCCGCTACCATCTCGTAGGAAAGCCCCTTCTCTTCGAGCATTGCCTTGAAGAATTTATCGTAATTTTCCGCGTAACGAATAATTCCAAGCTTGTAATCCCGGTTAAGAACGTTATTTATAGTCCTTTGCGAGTTTGTCTCCTTGTAAAAGATCTCCGCGGGGTCGCCGCTGATACACTTGGAAAATTCGGCGAATGCCTCGGAAATATAGCATGCGCGGGGAACTGAGATCGAAAACCTCTGCTTTTTCGGAGAGCCCTTCTTGTACAGCAGCTCCACTTCGTCTATCTGCTTCAGAATGCTTTGAGCGTAGGCGACGAACTCCTCGCCCTCGGGAGTAAGCTCCATGCCCTTTGCGCTTCTGTTGAATATCGTAATGCCAAGATCTGCCTCAAGCTCCTTTATGGAGCGGCTGATATTCGGCTGTGCGATAAGGAGAGTCTCGGCAGCCTTATTTAAAGAGCCGAGCCTTGCGACCTCGATAGCGTATTTCATATGCAATATATTCATACAGTCAGCACCTCCGGGGTAATATTTCGAACTGAATTTCTCTATCATAAAATATTATAACATAAAATAACAAGTATTTCAAGCATTTGCCGTTTTTTTAAATTTCTATCCGGGAGATGCAGTATAATTTTACGAATAACGCTAGAATTACTCCGAAACTTGTGTTATAATAGGTCTGATAGAAGGATATCAAATAATTTTTGCGGAGATCATTATGGAGTCTTGCGAGAAAACCCGAGCACTGCTTACCGGGCACTTCAAAAAATATCCCCTCCTTGAGCTACGGGATCTATTCAAATATCTGTATCAGAGCGCATTCGGATGCGAGCACATGGCGCCGTCCCCCGAAACAGCCGCGGAATATATCAGACGCGAAAATGACGCGACGTCCGATATTAGCGATAACGAGCCGCCAAAGGAAGCGCTGATAGACAGACTAGACGGAGGCTTCAGCCGCGTGCACCTCGTATGTCTCAAGCTCGGTATCGATGCCGAGACGCTGGGCAGATTTTTCTGTCTGTCCGCCGGAGCGCAAACAAACGGCAAGGATGAGCTCGAGAAAAAGCTATCCGTGGCGAGAGAGATGATATCCGACGGTACGCTTCCCTTTTCGCTCGCGGACTTTGACCGAGAGATGTCAGCATGGAGAGATCTCGGTTACCCGCCGATACATCACTCGGATACCTTCCGTAAAAAATACCGCCCCGCCTACCGCGTTATCGCAAACGAGTATATCGATTTACTTTTCTCTACCTCGCGCATTGATCAAGCCGCGATTACATGGGATATATGAATCAACATTTAAACGCGAAGCAAGCCGCCAAAGCACTGCTTCGCGCCAATATTTATGTAATATGACAATATAAGTTGTCAAAAAAAGGTGTCACATTAAAAAATCAGGCATGACCAATTAAGAATGAGGAAACCGTAGGTTTTTAACCTTGATTTCCTCAAATTTTACATTCAACGTAAGAGAGGGACCGTGTTTTTGCACGATCCCCTCGTTTTTTATCGGTTATGCCTGACTGCGACATCCCCATTTACTATTGAAACTTAAAATCAAGCTCTCTCGATAATTAACGGTAGCTTAACCTCGTTTAAATATGCCGATAAGGTCGGCAAGGCTCTTTACACGCGCCCCTGCGCCCTATACACCCCGGACGGGTGAAAGTATAAAGCATCTGGGGTGAAAAAAGGGTGAATAATGAAACATTCAAAACGGAGAGTTAAAAATAAGCGCGATACAAAACAAAAAAAAGACGGCAGAATCTGCCGTCTTTTGCAAATAATTATTAACTTTTATGCTCGTAGCAAGAGCGAATACAGCTCTTAGCGGCAAGTCACCCCAAGTTTAGAATAGAGAGTTCTCGTATAGGTCTTCACCGTGTTCTCTGAGAGATAAAGCTCCGCGGCAATATCCTTACGCCTCTTATTGTCAAGTATCATTTCGAGTATCTCGCGTTCTCTATGCGCAAGATGCTCGCCCACCTTCAGATGGAGCAATACCTTGCTTATTTTTATCTCCATAGGCATTGTAGCGATATCTATTCCGAGCCTTTTCTGCTCCATGGCGGTGTACTTTGGAACGTCGCTAAGATGTATATAATCCTGAAGCAGCCAATATACAAAGAACATTACAAACGCGCTCATAACGTAGGAGACCGAAAGGAACTCGAAATTCAAAGGAACAAGCTTCTCAACAAGCCACATTCCGATATTTCCTATCACGACCGCGAGCATAAGACCCGCAAGCTTCTGCGACGCGCCCTTGCTTCTCTTTAAAGACAAGCTTACTACGGCGAGCATTGCGGCAAAATAGGATAGTATATAAATAAGGTAGACCTTGTGCAAGGGACCGTAATCCTTAATCAGCTTGGCAGCGCCATCAGCTTGTATGAGCTCCACGCTCTCGTAATACCAGTCGAGATGACCGGTGGTAAGGACCATGGCGTATACAGCTATCGCGATCCCGACGAGAGCATACGTAAGCCTCTTTGGAATAAAAAGCCGCATAGCTTTGAAATGATGATGAACATACACATCATAATGAAGACCTGACCAAGATACGCTATCTTATTTGCAAAGATGGCGAACTCCACGGTCTTTGCCAGCGAGAGCAACAGATAACCGAGATTTACCACGCAGATGCAAAGAAACAGCACGAGGAGCCAGACTTCATCCTGCTTTTTACGCACGAACAATAGTATCCAATAGGCAGCAAAAGCGAGAGCGCAAAAATAACGCTGTATATAATTGCCATAGTCCTTCCTCCCCTAAGATTTGTTATAATATACACATTATACCATATTGTTACGGATAAATCAAGAGCCATGCACCGTTTTTTCGTCCTTAAATACAAATGGTCAGAAAGTCGCGCAACGATCTTTTGGATTTCACGATTTTCTAATGATCAGCAAGAAAACAACATTTATGCAAAGTATTGTTAGCTAATTCGCAGTTTTTCGCTTTGCGCTACCTTTTTTTCTTAAAGTACGATCGTAGCATTTCCACGTTTTCATCCCTCAAAACACCGCCGACAAGCTCGGGCTTATGATTGAGGGGGACATCAGCGAGATTAATAAGCGAGCCAAAAGCGCCGAAGCGCAGATCGGGCGCGCCGAATACCACCCTCGGAATACGGGCGTTTATTATAGCTCCGGCACACATAGCGCAGGGCTCCATGGTTACGTAAAGCGTGCACCCCGGCAGTCTCCATCCGCCCAAAGCTCTGCACGCCTCCTCTATCGCGAGTATCTCGGCGTGATGTGTCGCGCATTTAGAGTGCTCGCGCGTATTATACGCCTTGGCGATCACCTTTCCGTCACGAACCACTAAAGCTCCCACGGGTACCTCGTCTATCTCCTCGGCAAGCCTCGCGAGCTCCATTGCCTCTCGCATATAGGCGGCATCCTCATCGGTACGCCCGGGGCATGCAGCGTCGGGCGCCTGTCTTATTGTATCCTTTTCAAGCCTTGTGTCACACATAACGACCTCACACGAACAGATTTGCAACGGCTGCGTAGCCGGTGATAACGATAAGCGCCATTGGCGCGTAGGTCAAGGCAAAGCCCTCGCCCTTATCAAGCGTTCCCGCAAGGATCTCGCGGTATAGACTCCGCTTTCTGTAAACGAAGAACAGAGATACGACGGTAAGAGCTGCCAGAGCTGATACGAATATCAGCGTCTCGCCAACGCCGGAGCAATACTTTATCATTATGACCGACGCCGCGTTGTTGGCGAAATGAAGTATAACCGACGGCCATACGCTGCCGAAGGCTATATCAGCCAGCATAAACAGGACGCCAGCAACAAAGGCGTATGGCATCTGTGAGAAGCTGCAGTGGATAAGAGCAAAGCAAAGCGCGGAATATATAACGCAGGACCGACGCGAATACGGTAGCAAAAGCTTCATGGGAATATAGCGGAACAGCGCCTCCTCAAAGAGTGCGGGAACAGCCGCGTGGATAAGAAGCATAGTCGCAAGCCCCTTCTCCTCTACTTGAGGAGAGCTTATGCCAACGAGCGAAAGAAGAAGCGATGTAAGGAGCGATACGAGAAAAACGATCATAACGGTGGGAGCGATAAGCGGAATAAATCTCACCGCATCCTCCCTCCTGAAGCCAAGCAGCTTTTCATCCGGCTCGGCAACACCCGCTATCTCCTCGCGTTTAAGCTGAAGTCCTTTAGACGAGTAAAAGCCGGCGGCGATCGGCAGGATAAAGGCAAGGTAATATACAACCTCGCCGACGATGCCGCCGACTGTACCCGAAAGCATAAGCAGTATAACGAATATTATATCAATGAAGGTTATTATCTTCACAGCTTCAGTCATATTATTCCCCTCCGTTTTCATGGTTTTTATCACAAAAAGTTATATTTTTTACCGGGACAATGATATGCAAATCTTTGTTTTTTACTATTATTTCTGTCACTTTGAGAAAAATGCAGGCATCCAAGGCAATATCGCGTTGACATGGATATCAGAGCGTGTAAAAGGAAAAGGCATTTATCTCAAAGCACGAGAGAAAACCTTAATTTACCTCTGATGATATCCGCTTCCTCAAGCTTTACCCTTACGGTATCGCCAAGTCTGTAAACAAGGCTGCCGTGACGGAGTGTAAGATCCTCCTCATTGAAGATAAACAGTCCCGGCATCTCGGAAACGGGCACGAGACCCTCACAGGTGTTCTCAAGCTCGCAGAACATACCAAAGGACGTAACCGAGCTGACGGTAGCATCAAAGCTCTCGCCGACGCGTTCGGACATATAGATCACTTTATAGAGATTTTCTATTCTGCGCTCGGCATTAAGCGCGCGCAGCTCGGTCTCGCTTGCCGCTCTCGCCGCCCTCTTTGCGTAAGAAGCATACGCCTCGGGGCGCTTTCCCTCTATGAGCACCTTGTGTATGATCCTATGCGTAGCAAGATCGGATAGTCTTCTTATGGGAGAGGTGAAGTGGCAGTAGTTCTCAATGCCGAGACCGAAATGAGACGTTCTCACCTCGGAGTACTTAGCCTTCATCATTGAGCGAAGCATAGTACGCGAGACCGCCGCGCCGATCCCCTTCTCCTCCGCCTCGGCAAGCACCCCGGCGTAATCCTTGCCGGTGACGCCATCGGCAAGCAGATGGGTGTAGCGCACTCCGACGTGCTTAAGATACGTAACGAAGCTTTCAAGCTTATCGGGCGCAGGGCTCTCGTGCACGCGGTAAACGCAGGGGATACCGCGCTCCGCAAGGAGAGTGGCTACCGCCTCGTTGGCGGTGAGCATAAACTGCTCTATCATCCTCTCTCCAACGCCTCGCTCGGCTCTTACTATATTCACCGGCGAGCCGTCAGTGTCAAGCAGTATTACCGCCTCGTCAATGCTCATATCAAGATAGCCACGAGCCTCCGCGCGCTTCGCCAGCACGAGATAAAGCTCCCGCATCTTAAGCAGAGTGGGCAAGACCGTCTTATACTTCGCACGGGTCTGGGCATCCGCCCTGCCGCCGAGGATATCGTTGACCTCGGAGTAAACGCCGCGCAGACGGCTTTTTATAATTGAAGGAACGATTTTCGTTTTCGTGATATTGCCCTCGGAGTCAAGATCGATAATTGCCGAGAGCGTATATTTTTCCTCGCCCGCGTTGAGCGAGCAAGCCCCGTTCGAAAGGCACTCAGGAAGCATCGGAACGACCTTATCCGTGAAGTAAACGCTCGTGCCGCGGCTCATAACCAAACGGTCGAGAGCGCTTTTTTCCGGAACGTATGCGGATACGTCGGCTATGTGCACACCAAGCCGCCATCCATCCTTCAGACGCTTCAAGGACACCGCATCGTCAAGATCCTTTGCTCCCGAGCCGTCGATGGTGAATATAACGGTGTTGTCAAAGCGCTCTCTGCCCTCGTCGGAAAGAGGCATATCCGCCTTTTCCTTAGCAAGAGCGAGCTCCTCCGCGGTAAACTCCGTGGGGATCTCACATTCGGCAAGAATCGCGGCGTAGTTCGCCTCCTTGGATCCGGCGCTGCCAAAGACCGCGCTTACGTATCCCTCCGGGGAGTATCCGCCGCTGCCGTCTCGCCGTATCCTGACCATGACCTTGTCGCCGTCACGCGCGCCCGCCGTATCGAAAACACGGGGTCTTAGAGCGATTTTGGGGTCATCGGGTTCTAAAAAAGCGTACACGCCCCCTGTCCTACCGTCCTTCTGACCGTATCGGCGGACGCGTTCGACCGTCAGTGTTCCTATGATGAAATCTCTGCCGTACTCGACGATCCTCGTAACTCTACCCTCGGTCTTTTCGACCCCCTCGCGAGAGGTATAGACGTGATATATTATCTCTACGAAGTCGCCGTCGAGCGCGCCGTGAGTTTTATCCTCGGGAATAAAGATGTCCTTATCGTAGCCCGTTTCAAGCGTAACGAAGCCAAATCCGCTCTTGGAGCCCGAGAATATACCGCGCGCGAGCGTCTCATCGCCGCGTCTTTTCTGAGAGGTCCTGCCCCTTCTGCCGGAATCGAGCGTATCCTTTAAAACGATGCCGGAATAGGCAACCTCGGTCTCGGCTACGGCGCGCAAAAGCTCCTGCCTCGCGGCTTCCTTGCCGCGGCGCTTGTGCGTATTTCGTTTTGTAAATTTAGTAAAATCCTTTTTAGTTCTTTTCATTCTCTGTTCCGTTTTAGTAAGGAAATATATCAGAATATAATAGAAAAAGACGAGGTTATTATTTCCACCCCGTCTTTATCTAAATCAGTTGAGCAAATCCGAGTACTCAGACCACTGCTTCCAGTTATCGAGTGCAGACGCGCTATCGTAATCAGGCTGAATAATGTAAGCCAGAAGAACGGCTACGACGAACACGATGCTTACGATAAGAGTAAGTCTGAACCAAAGCTTATCGGTATGCGCGGACTTCTCCTTGCCGTAGAAGGTCTCGTTACCGCCGGCGATAGTACCGGAAAGTCCCTCGTCTGCGGACTTCTGGAAGATAACCGCAACGATAATGAAGACTGCGGAAAGAAGCAGGATTGCCAAAAGAACGTACTCTAATACCATTTTACATTTCCTTTCAAATACTCTGTATCATACGATGCCTTAAAATAAAGCATACCTACAAGTCATACAGTTATTCTATCACATCGTCAATAAAAAAGCAATACCTTTTTTTCATTTTTTTAAAAAAGTTTTCAGAGCGAAATATTGAAAATGATTTACGCAACCGACTTTTAACGCGGGGCAGCGCCGTTAAGCACTTGTTAAACCCTCCAAAACTTATTGTGCACCTTGCTATTAAAGCGATTTTGCGATTGACAAATAATATTCGCGCGTATAAAATAAGGGTGATTTAAAGCATGGCGTCAGACGGCATCTTCCCGCCGTAACGTCACAAAAAAAGGAGACGAATATGAAAGCTTTTATGGCAAAAGGCTTAACAAACGCAAAGGGGCGTCTGCTCCCCTACTCAGAGTTCAAGCTCTTTCATGACGTGAAGAATCCGGAAATACCCAAAGAAAAAGGCGAGAGGATCGTACGCATGGCAGAAAAGCTCCTCGAAAGAGATATACCTATGCTCACGGCATCGCTCTACCGCGAATACGCCACCGTCGGCAACCGCGCGAACTTCGAGGATGTCTACTTTCTAAGGAGAGATATGGCAATAGCCTTTGCGGTAGCTGAGGCATACGAAAACAAGGGGCGCTTTACCGAGAGGCTGATGGACGTCGTATGGGCAATAATGGAGGAGTCCACGTGGATAATTCCCGCCCACATATACGTCACGGCGCTTTACGGCGAATCGTCGCTTGGACCTGTATTTGACAACAATGCTTTACATGGAATAGATCTTTTCTCCGCAGGAACGTCCGGAGCGCTCAGCACGGTCTACATGCTTTGCAAGGATAAGCTGGATGCTATCGACCCTGTTATCACACGCAAGATGGAGTATTGTCTCAAGGAACGAGCTATCAAAAACTTCCTCCAGCTCGAGCTCTGGTGGGGCGGAGCTCTCGGCAACCGTATCAACAACTGGTGTCCATGGATAGTATCAAACATTCTTCTCACAGCGGCGATCATGGAAAAGGATAATTACACGCGCGAGAAGGTGGTGACTAAATCCATTTCCTACCTCGACAACTTCCTCGAGTGCTACGAGAGCGACGGAGGCTGCGACGAAGGCCCCGCGTATTGGGGCGCGGCGGGCGCATCGCTCTTTGACTGTCTTGAGCTCATAGAGGATCTCACGGGCGGCTCTGTCACTGTCTACGACTCCGAGCTCGTACGCAATATCGGAGATTACATATACAAGGTCAATATAACCGGCGACCGCTACGTGAATTTCGCGGACTGCGCGCCAAAGACCAATCCGACCCCGGGTATGCTCGTAAGATTCGGCGAAAAGACAAATTCCTCTTTCCTTGCCGCCTTCGGTAAAAATCAGGCTAAATACGGCGACTACTTCTTCGCTCAGTCGCATATGTACCGTTCACTCAAATGGCTCTATACTCCTCTTGTGAAGGAGGAGTATTGTCCGATGCCCCTGTGGTCCGTATTGCCCGATCTCGGCGTTATGACCGCGCGCGAATGTGAGGACAGCTCAAAAGGAATGTTCCTCGCGGCAAAGGCGGGTAACAACGGAGAGATGCACAACCATAACGACTGCGGTAACTTCATGGTGTACTACGACGGAAATCCCGTAATAATTGACGCGGGTGTGGGAAGATACACGAAGCAGACCTTCTCGCCCGACAGATATAAGCTCTGGTTTATGCAATCGGGATATCACAATCTCCCCTCATTCAACGGAATTGATCAGTTGGCGGGCGCAAAATACCGTTGTTGCGAAAAGGTGTTCAGCGAGAATGAGCGTTCGTTAAGCTCTGAGCTTAAGCACGCATATCCAGACGACGCCGGAATTGAGAGCTACGTAAGACGCACCGCCCTGACGGACGGTATCGTAACCGTTGACGAGAGCATAACGCTAAAGGCTCCCGCAGATATAGTCTTTCATCTTATGCTTGCCAAGAAGCCGACGCTCGTTTCCAACGGCGAGATCGCTTTGCCCGAGGGCAGAGTTCTCAGCTACGACACGTCGCTCACAGCGGAGCTCGAGGAGTTCGATCCGGTAGGAATGGACACTGTACACTCCTGGGGTACCGAAGTGCTATATAGGCTACATTTTAAAATTTATACCGATAAATGTAACGTAAGATTTACAATCAAATAATAATAATATGAAGATTTTTAACAAGTATAATTTCAATGTCGATGACAAAATCATTTCAAGAGAAGAGTTCCGCCTCTTGCCGCATTTCAGAAAAGATGCGCTGAACAAGGATAGGCTCGATAGCCTTATTGCGCGTGCGGATGAGGATCTTGAAGCTCCTATACCGTCCCTTAACCTATCCGACTACCGAGCGTACAATATCACCGGGTCAACCGCAACGTATGGAAGCCCGTACCGCCGCAGAATGGATATGGCGCTCCGTCTTGCTATGGCGGAGATACACACCAAAGATGGAAAGTATTTTGATAAAATGCTTGACGCGGTGTGGGCTATGCTTGACGAGCCTACGTGGATGCTTCCAGAGCATACGTATCACATGCCTGAGGAAGCTACGGTAAAAATGCCCGTGCCTGCAGCGGTCGGTGAAAAATATGCTCACGGCATAGAGCTCGGATCCGCTTACAGAAGCGCGCTCATAGCGCTCATCTACCACTATTTCGAGGATCAATTCAATGAAATTTCTCCTTTCATAAATGAACGAATCGTCTATACTCTAAAGGCAAGAGCCATTGACCCTTTCTGCAAATACTACTTCCAGTGGGAAGGTATGGGCGGCAACCGTGTCAATAACTGGTGTCCATGGATAGTCTCAAACATCCTCTTGACTACGGCTCTTATCGAGGATGATATGTCTGTCAGAGAGACGGTTGTAAAAAGATCCATGACCTTCCTCGACAATTTTATCAATTGCTACAAATCAGACGGCGGATGCGATGAAGGCCCTACATACTGGAATGCAGCGGCGGGCTGTCTCTTTGACTGTCTTGAGCTACTGGAGGATTTTTCAGACGGTCTAATAGACGTTTACTCCGAGCCGCTTATCAAGGCGATGGGCGAGTATGCACCGCGAATGAATATCACAGGCAGATATTTCGTCAACTTTGCCGACTCGAGATGCACGTGCGGTTATGACGGAAATATGCTCAGGCGTTACGGTGAAAAATGCGGTTCTCAAATTCTTGAGTCATTCGGTGACTCTATGCTGAAAAATTGCGGGGTCGGATTCGATGTTGCTATTCCTTACCGTTCCTTAAGGAGCTTTACCACTTCAACGCGAGATATGTCTGACAAGACGCTTAAAGCTTCAACCGATACCTATTTCCCCGACCTCAAGGTCATGGTGCTCAGAGAATCGGAGAAGTCGGGCGAGGGTCTGTTCTTCGCTATGAAAGGCGGAAACAACGACGAGAGCCACAATCATAACGACGTCGGCTCATTCATCGTCTATAACAACGGTCAGCCGGTACTCATTGATGCAGGTGTCGGAGAATACACAAAGCAGACCTTCTCCAAGGACAGATATAAGATATGGTCAATGCAGTCACTGTATCACAATCTGCCGTCCTTCGACGGAAAAGGACAGCTTAACGGCGCTAAATACTGCTCAAAAAATGAGGTGTACGATAAGGACGCAAGAAGTCTTACCGTTGACGTCACCGATGCCTACGATGAAGCTTGCGGGGTCGTATCCTTCATTCGTTCAGGCTCGCTTCAAGGTAGCAAAGCATCGATTACAGACAAAATTGAGCTTGCCGACGAAAAGGACATAGACTTTGTTTTCATAACTCACGTAAAGCCCGAGATCATCAAGCGAGGAGAGCTTTTGCTCAACACGGGAGCACGCTTTATCTATGACGAAAATCTCGAAGTAAGGATCGAGCCGTTTGAGCCAGTAGGAATGAAAAAGACAGGATCTTGGGGCACCGACTCTCTTTACAGAATACATCTGACAGTCAGAGATAAATCGTGTGAATATACGTTCAACATCCACTCAAAATAAACTCCAACCAATCCTGGAGCTGACAATACAAAAAAGCGAATTTGCCGAGGCAAATTCGCTTTTTTGTTAAGTATTATTTACATTAATTATCTCTTGGAAAGAACTTCGGCTTCGTAGGTATCTACAGACTCGATCCAGTCCATACCAACAGGAGCACCGCAAACCTTGCAATACTCATCCCAAACCTCACCGAAGGGGAAGGTCTTGAACTCTTCCTGGAGTGCGAGCATCTTGGTGTAGTTTGCCTCCTGCTGATACTTCTTAAGAAGATCGTGGGGGAGAAGAAGGGCGTTAAGGAGAGCCTTCTGCATATTTCTCGCGCCGATCACCCAAGCGGCAACGCGGTTGATGGATGCGTCGAAATAGTCGAGAGCAATAAATACTCTGTCAAGAGCATCGTTTCTGACGATCTCCTTTGCGATCTCCTTAGTCTCATCATCAAGAATAACAACGTGGTCAGAGTCCCAACGTACCGCGCGGGTAACGTGGAGTGCTATCTTCTCATTGAAAAGAAGGAGGGATGAGATCTTGTCGGATACGACCTCGGTGGGATGATAGTGTCCGTTGTCCATAAGAGGAGTGATGCCCTTGTAGTCAGAGTAGGAGAGGCAGAACTCCGCGGATCCTACGGTGTAGGACTCAAGACCGATACCGAACACCTTAGACTCAAGGGTAACGTAAACCTTGGACTTGTCGTAAGGAACCGCAAGGATCTCGTCAAGAGACTTCTTGAATCTTGCACGGGGCGCAAGGCGGTCGGTGGGAATGTCCTTGTATCCGTCGGGAATCCAGATGTTCATAACGCAGGGGATGCCCGTCTCGGCTGCAAAGTACTCAGCGATCTTTACACACGCCTGACCGTGTCTTACCCAATATGCGCGTACCTCCTCATCGGGAGAGGAGAGAGTGAGGTTATCCTTTACCATGGGATGAGCGAAGAAGGTGGGGTTGAAATCAAGACCCATGCCGTGAGCCTTTGCGAACTCTACCCATTTAGCGAAGTGACAGGGCTCGATCTGATCTCTGCCAACGATGTTGCCATCCTCAAAGATAGCGTAGCACGCGTGAAGATTAAGCTTCTTTGCGCCGGGAACGAGAGACATTGCCTTCTCGAAATCTGCCATAAGCTCGGCAGGAGTGGTAGCCTTGCCGGGATAGTTACCGGTAGTCTGAATACCGCCGGAAAGAGCCGCCTTGCTGTCAAATCCGGTTACATCGTCGCCCTGCCAGCAGTGGATCGCAACGGGAACGTTCTTAAGTGCCTCAATAGCCTTGTCTGTGTCAACGCCGTGCTTAGCGTAGACCGATTTTGCGTATGCGTAGTTTGCCATAATTATTTACTCCTTTTAATTTGAATCATCATGTTACCGATAGCGGTAGCCTCGATAGGAAGCGCCACTACCTTCTTGCCCGTGTACTTCTCGGAAAGGTCGTTGAGATAACCGTTCTTTGCGCCGCCGCCGACTATGTAAAGCTCGGTGTATGTCTTACCCGTGTTATTTTCAAGATCTGCGATAGCCTCCTTGTAGCCGTACGCAAGGCTGACGTAGGATGCGTTGAAGTAGTCCGCCATGGTTTCAGGCGCGGGCTTTCCGCGCGAGGTAAGATAGTCGCGGATGGCATCCTTCATGCTGTCGGGAGCCATAAACGCGTCGTCGTTAACGTCGAATATCTCGGCATACGCGCTGCCGGCTGCCATAGCGGCAATGTCGCCGTATGAGGTTTCCGGGCACATTTCCTTGCGAAGACTCTGGATTATCCACATACCCGTGATGTTTTTCTGATAGCGGTTGTAGCCTACTCCGCCCTCGTTGGAGTATCCGCTCTCGCGGCTCTTCGCATCGGTAAGAGCTCTCGGAGTCTTAACGCCGAGCAGCGACCACGTGCCGCTCGAAATATAGGGAGCATCGGTCTGCATCTCGATAGCCTCAACTGCTGATCCGGTGTCGTGAGTCGCGCAGAGAACTACGTCGAGATTGCCGCCAACCTTCGCCTCTACCTCAGGAGAAAGCCTGCCTACGAGAGTACCGGGCTGATGTACCGGAGCTATAAGCGCCTTCGGAAGTCCGAGCTTGTCAAATATGTATCCGTCGAACTCGAGCGTATCTGCGTTGATAAGGCCAGCGGTGGTCGCGTTGGTAAACTCCTTGACCTTATTGCCCGTTAGCTTATACATAAGATACTCGGGGATCATAAGAAAGTCGGTAACGCCCTCCAGTCTGCCGGCAAGCTTATCCGCGTAGAGCTGATATATTGTGTTGAACTTGTTGAACTGAATACCCGTTCTCTCGTAGAGCTCGGCAAAGGGAATGATCGAATGTACCTCCTCGATAGGTCCGTCAACTCTCGAGTCGCGGTAAGCGTAGGTGGGAGCTACCTCCTCATCACCCTTGAGAAGCACGTAGTCAACGCCCCACGTATCAATAGAGAGCGACTCCACACTCGGATACTTCTTAAAGGTCTCGGCAATACCCGCCTCTACCTCGCGAAGAAGTCTTGTGCTGTCCCATACGAGATGACCGTCAACCGTATCCATTCCGTTGGGGAAGCGATACACCTCGTCGGTCATCAGCTCGCCGTTTTCAAGCCAGCCGACGATATGTCTTCCGCTCGAGGCACCGATGTCAATGGCAAGATAGTATTTCATGTCCTTAAGTCCTTTCTTTAATTCTATTAATTTAAATAAACGATACCGCTTTTATGATAACATATATATAAACGTTGCACAAGGCACAAAATTATCATAAAAACTGTCTTAATTTAAGATTTTATATTGATTTATGAGTGTAGATATGTTAAAATAAGAGCATAAAACTCAAAAAAACAGAAGGTTTATATGGAAAAATATCTGCTTGAAATTCTCTCGCGGGAGAGCGAGGAGGAGACGGGTATACTCGGCGGCGAGATGCTTAACCGTAAGATGTACTCGGGAGGCGAGGACTTCGTAGTAAACGAGGCGCGCCTTTTCGGCGCGGGACGCAGCATCAGCGCGAGAACACACACGCGCTACGTTGACTTTCCGCAGCACCGGCATAACTACGTCGAGATGATGATAGTCCTATCCGGAAGCATAACCCACGAGATAGACGGCGAGCAGCTCACGCTCGCCAAGGGCGAAATACTCGTAATGAATAAGCACGCCTCCCACTCTGTACGCCGCTCGGGCAAGGATGATATTGGCGTAAATATCATTATGTCCGACCGTTTTATAGACGGAGTGACAGCAGAGCTTTCGGGCACTGTGTTTTCCTCTCTCATCAGGGAAAACTCAAAATCGGACGGCGCGCCGATATATCTCGGATTCCGCACCGACGGACGAAAATACATAAGCAACGCAATCGAAAATCTCTTGTTCTCCTTGACCGAAAAAGGCGGTGATGTGGGCATTATGACGGGTACCGTGTCACTTCTTCTCAGATATTTGTCGCTCGAGAACGAGGAGCTATTACGCGTCGGAAACGTAAAGGCGAACAAGGATGAGTCGCGCAGGTTAGAGATACTCTCATACGTGAAGTCAAGCTATCGCACCGCGAGCCTCGGCGAGCTCAGCGAGAAGCTGTACCTCAGCGTCCCGTATCTCTCAAAAATTACAAAGGATCTATTTGGCAAAAGCTTCAAGGAGCTGGTCGTAGACGAGAGAATGGAGAGGGCACACAGCGCCTTCTTAAGCACTGAGCTTCCGGTCGGTGACGTAATACGAAGCGTAGGTTATGAGAACGAGTCCTACTTTCACCGCGAATTCAAAAGAAGATACGGCATGACACCGCTCGCGATAAGAAAAAACGCCGGGGTGACGTAAATCGTTTTATATCGACTTGACAAACTTATAAAATATGTTAAAATATATAGTGATACCGTTTTTATTACACGAAACAACATCTTCTACGGAGGAATTATGAATATTATAATCGTCGGTTGCGGACAGGTTGGTCAAAACCTCGCCGAGCAGCTAATAGATGACGGCAACAACGTAACCGTCATAGACAAGGTATATGAAAACGTAAAGGCACTGACCGATAAGGTGGACGCTATGGGCATAGTCGGCAACGGAGCGTCACACGTGACCTTAGCGGAGGCAGACATCGAAAACGCCGACCTGCTCATCGCGGTAACCAACTCGGACGAGCTCAACCTGCTCTGCTGCACTATAGCGAAAAAGACGAGCAACTGCAAGGTTATAGCGAGAGTAAGAAGCCACGTCTACAATAACGAATCAGCCTTTCTCAAGAACGAGCTGGGACTTGCTATGGTCATTAATCCCGAATACGTCGCAGCCGAGGAGATCGCGCGCATACTCCGCTGCCCCTCCGCGATAAGCATTGAGACCTTCGGCAAGGGAAAGGTCGAGCTCATCAAATACAGACTCCCCGAGGACAGCGCGATAATCGGTATGTCGGTCAAGGAAGTTATGATGAGATACAAGAGCAACATGCTCTTTGCCACCATCGAACGCGGCGATAAGGCGTATATCGCAAAGGGTGACTTCATCTTCGGGGCACGCGATATCGTGTCTATCATATCAACCCCCGAGAGCTCGCAGGACTTCTTCAAAAAGGTCGGATCAAAGACCCAAAGCGTTAAGAGCGCCATGATCGTCGGCTCGGGCGAAATAACGCACTACCTCTGCTCCATACTCAAGAAAAACAAAATGAATCTGAAGGTGATCGAGAGAGACTTTGATAAGTGCGACGAGATAAGCAAGTCATTCCCCCACGTCACCGTGGTTCACGGCGATACGACCAACCAGGAGATCATGGCTGAGGAGGGCATCGGAAGAGTCGGCGCCTTCCTTGCTCTATCCGACTCGGACGAGGAAAATATGATCCTCTCACTGCACGCTAAAGAGAAGACACGCGGAAAAATAGTCACCAAGGTCACGCGAATGGACTACGACAGCGTGATAGACAAGCTCGACCTCGACACCGTCATCTACCCTAAGACCATCGTCTCGGATATGATAATCAGATACGTCAGAAGCGCGAAGAACACACGCGGCAGCAATATGGAGACCCTCTACAACGTCATCAAGGGCGAGGTGGAGGCATCCGAGTTTGTAATCCGTCAGCCCTCGCGAGTCATCGGCGTGCCGATATCGCATCTGAAGTTCAGACGCAACGTGCTTATAGCGGCAATACTGCGCGACGGCGAGGTAATAATCCCCCGCGGCTACGATACCATAGAGATCGGCGACTCAGTTGTTGTCGTGTCAAAGGTTACAGGACTTCAGGATGTAACAGATATCCTGGAATAACCAACTTTTTGTCAATATTAGTATACATTTACTATTGAAAGGCATTAATTTATGAATTATAAAATGGTGAGGTACACTCTGGGAATACTCTTGCTTTTCCAAGCTTTATTCCTGGTCGTACCCATGTTGACGGCGCTGTTGTACCAGGAGTGGTCATCTCTTACAGCATCGGGCATTACCGCCCTTATCTGCATAATCATTGCCACCCCGTTCGTGCTTAAGAAGCCGCGTAACGCAGAGCTTTTCGCAAAGGAAGGCTTCGTCATAGTATCACTCTCGTGGGTGCTGCTCTCGGCTACCGGCGCCCTTCCCTTCGTTATATCGGGATCTATACCCAATTATATCGACGCATTCTTTGAGGCGGTATCCGGCTTCACGACCACCGGCTCAAGCATCATACCCGCGGTGGAGGATCTGCCTAAGGCTATGCTTATGTGGCGTTCCTTCTCGCATTGGGTAGGAGGCATGGGAGTCCTCGTCTTTATTATGGCGATCCTCCCTCTCTCCGGCGCGCAGAACATGCACATCATGAGAGCCGAGTCTCCGGGACCCCAGGTATCAAAGCTCGTGCCCAGAGTCAAAAAAACGGCATCCATACTCTATCTCATCTACATCGCCATGACCGTCCTTATGTTCGTCGTCCTTCTTTTTGACCCGACGATGACGCTCTTTGACGCCATCAACACCGCGCTCGCAACGGCAGGAACGGGAGGCTTCGGCTTCAAGAATGACTCTATGTTCTCGTTCTCATCCTACGTGCAGATCGTGGTTACCGTGTTCATGATACTATTCTCGGTCAACTTCAACTCATACTATCTTCTTCTCAAGAAAAAGACAAAGGAAGCGTTCAATACGGAGGTGCTCGTATTCTTCGGTATAGTCGCGGCGGCAATAGTTATAATTACCGCAGACGTGCTGCTTAACGAATCTCTTGTATCCCCCACGGGAGAAGCTATGGAAACTACCTTCGGCGGAGCGCTCAAGCACGTCTCCTTTACCGTTGCGAGCCTGATATCAAGCTCGGGATTTGCCACCGTTAACTATCAAAGCTGGTCCGCGCTCTCTCACCTCGTGATCGTCCTGATAATGTTCGTCGGAGCGTGCGCCGGCTCTACGGGCGGCGGCTTCAAGGTTTCGAGAATCGTGATCCTCTTCAAAGCCATGCTCCGTGAGTTCGGCAACCTGGTGCATCCGAACCAGGTGAAAAAGATCGCGATAGACGACAAGCCCCTTGAAGACGAGGCGGTAAACTCTGTTATGACGTATCTCTCAACCTACTTCTTCATTTTCGTAGGCTCGCTTCTGCTAATATCGATAGATCAATCAATATTCAATCAGGCAGAGAACACCTTTATGACCAATTTTACAGCAGTTCTCGCCTGCTTCAACAATATCGGACCCGGCCTTGAATTCGTAGGACCTACACAAAACTTTGCGGATTTCTCTCCCATATCGAAGATCATACTCTCTTTCGATATGCTCGCCGGCAGACTTGAGCTGTTCCCGATGCTTATACTTTTCACTCCTTCCACGTGGAAGAAGTAATAATTATTACGCGTTTCCATAAAATATCCTAAAAGGAGTTATTATGAACAACGAGCTCAAGAAAAAATACGGTCTCGTGACTGCAATATGTATGGTTGCCGGTATAGTGATCGGTTCGGGAGTGTTCTTTAAAGCAACATCGGTATTTTCTAACAACGGCGGAGATATGGTAAAGAGCCTACTTACCGTTCTTGCCGTCGGCATCCTTATGACCACCTGCGCCTACACCTTCTCAATTCTCGCAGGCAAATACTCGCGAGTCAACGGTCTTGTTGACTACGCCGAGGCTGAGGTCGGCGAAGGACTCGCCTACTCGGTGGGTTGGTTTATGTCCACCATATATTATCCCGTAGTTGCGTCAACGCTCGCGTGGGTATCCGCAAGCTACACCTGTTCCCTATTTGAGATAGATAGTGAAAACGTAAGGCTGCTTATCACGGCATCATACCTTGCGGCTTCATTTATCCTGAACGTTATCTCTCCGAAAATTTCGGGCAAGGTCCAGGTTTCAACAACTGTAATCAAGCTTATTCCCCTTGCCGTTATGGCTATTGCCGGAACCGTCGCAGGACTTATCAACGGTCAGACCGTGTCAAATCTTACGGCTGATACCTCGGCTATCGCATCCACCTCGGGCGGCTTCTTCGGCGCTGTCGTAGCCTTCGCATTCGCATATGAGGGCTGGATAATAGCAACCTGCATCAACGCCGAGCTCCACGATGCGAAGAGGAATCTGCCGAAGGCGCTCGTCATCGGTACGCTCACGGTCATCGCGGTGTACGTCACCTACTTTATCGGCATTGCATCCGTGCTCTCCTCAGATGAGATCATGGCAGCGGGTGACAGTCTGCCAAGGATCGCATTCACCGAGCTGTTCGGCGGTAACGCCATATTCGGCACTATCATCTACGTGTTTATAATCATCTCCTGCCTTGGTACTATGAACGGCGTTATGCTCGCTGCCTGCCGCGGTCTTTATTCTCTCGCGGCAAGAAAGCAAGGTCCCGCACCCAAGGAGCTTGCAAAGCTGAGCGACAGAAGCAATATGCCCATCAAGTCGTCGATCATCGGCTTCGCGATCTCGGCTGTATGGATGCTCCAGTGGGAGTTCGGTCTCATCCGCGGCAAGCTCCCCGCCATCATCTCATTCGAGAACGACGAGCTGCCCGTTATAACCCTCTATGCATTCTATATACCGATCTTTATCAATATGATGATAAAGTCAAAGGGTATGCACCCCGTCAAGAGATTTGTATTCCCCTCCCTCTCGATACTGGCGTGTCTGTTTATGATCTTCTCCGCGTTCTATGCGTATAAGATCGAGGCGATCTACTATCTCTTTATCTTCGCAGTCATTATGCTCGTGGGACTTATGTTCTACCGCGACGCGAAGGGCAGATCCTTCGTTTATAAATTCTTCTATAAGTAAAAAATTGATTTAATAAAAAACGAGAGCACGGTGCTTTGCTCTCGTTTTTATTTTATTTCCTGCTCAAGATCGGCAAATATCTCCGATGAAAAGAGATCCGCAGGATTTCATCATTATTCTGTCTCATTTACGTTTTTTTGCCGTATTTGAGTCTTTTTTTGTTGATTTTCGGACTTTTTCGGTTTTACCAAATGTGACAGCCCTTTTGCTATATTAAGGTGATATAGAACCTTGCATCGATCAGAGATTGTAATATCTGTCGAACTCTGCGGGATGAGGGATCTTCGACATCTCGCGGCACTCCTCGCGCTTGGTCCTGATGAAATTCTTGATAAGCTCCTCAGGGAATACGCCGCCTGCCGTGAGGTAGTCGTGGTCAGACTCAAGCGCGTCAAGCGCGTCCTCAAGTCTTGCGGGAAGGTGGGTAAGCTTTGCCTTCTCCTCATCGGAGAGGTGATAGAGGTTCATATCATAGGGACCCCAGCCGTTTGCGTGGGGATCTATCTTATTCCTGACACCGTCAAGGCCTGCCATAAGTATTGCCGCATAGCAGAAGTAGGGGTTGCAGGTCGCATCGGGGTTACGAAGCTCGAAGCGGCGCTTGTCAGGGC
>CAYWPS010000025.1:0-22538 GCA_964460165.1 uncultured Ruminococcus sp.
CGGCTGTGAGATCGCGTACGAGCTTTACCTTCAGGGCAAAAAGCCCGTGGTCGTCGAGATGCAGGACGATCTCATCACCACCAAGGGCATCTGCCTCGCGAACACGAGCTTCCTTCGCGACTTCTTTAAGGCGAACGGCGTGCCCGTACACCTTGAGACCTCTCTTGCCGAGGTGCGCGAGGATGGCGTAACCGTCAGGACCAAGGACGGCGAGACCTTCGACATTCCCGCGGACAGCGTTATTATGTCCACGGGCTACAGACCCGCGCCCATAGCCAAGAAGTCCCGCCATGTGCACGTTATAGGCGACGCGAGCAAGGTCGGAAATCTCAGAACGGTTATCTGGCAGGCTTGGGACGTTTGCATGAAGCTCTGATCTGGATAAAAGACTTCGCCGGCTTTCTGAAAAAAAGAGAGCCGGCGTACTGTATGAGGAATAAAATGAAAAGATTTTTGGCATTTATACTTGCTGTTATTATGATCTGCCTCTCTCTCGTTGCCTGCAAAAAGGACAAGGATGATACGGACGCGGAGAAAAATAACGAAGAAACAGAGGATACCGTCCTCACGAGCGTGGACTTCCTTAACGACGATCTTTCGGAATACGTTGAAATTGATGAAAAGTATTACAAGGGCTATACCGTGAGCTATGACCCGAACTGTGTCAGCGAGCTTGACGTTGGCAACAAAATAATACAGATCCTTTACGAATACAAGAGCGCGGAGAAGGTCGACGGCGACGGAATAATCTCCGCGGGCGATACGGTTCACATTTACTATAAGGGTTATTATATAAAGGATGGAGAGCCCTATTATTTCTCGGGCGGAGATAACACTTCCTCATCCTCGCCTCACCAGCTCGGTATAGGCTCGGGAGGATTCATCCCCGGCTTTGAGTATAATCTTATAGGAAAGGATCCCGCGGAATACACCGAGGAGGATCCCATAGTGGTCGAGACCTTCTTCCCCGAGAATTATCAATCCTCCGAGCTTGCGGGCAAGACCGCGTATTTTGAGGTTACCGTAGTTGAGATCGAGGAGTACGACGTACCCGCCCTTGACGAAACCTTCATCAAAGAAACGCTGGGGCTCAGCGAGGAGGAGCTTGCCGGATACGAGGGCGAGACCTTGACGGAAAAATACACTGCCTACCTTCGCGAGCAGATAATGATAGACGAGGGGCTCGACGTTGAGAGCCTTGCGATCGACGCCTTCTGGGATTCCGCGATCGCCGGCGCGGTCGTCAAGAAGTATCCCGAGCAGCAGGTCAAGGACACGTACGACAGCATACTTGCCGAGCTTGAAAGCTATTATTATTACTATTACTCCGTTTATTATGAATACGACGACTTTATGTGCCTTTATCTCGGAATGAGCGTTGGCTCGGATTGGCAGAGCTATCTTACCGAGATCGCAAAGGCGCAGGTAAAGCAGCAGCTTCTGTTCTACCACATTATGAACGTCGAGGGATTGAAGCCAACGGCTGAGGAATACGAGGAGCTCTTCGACGAGTATCTCGTGTCCGCCCTTGCCGAGAACGGTATCACCCTTGAAAGCTGCGGCAGCGCGGAGAAGTTCGATGAGTCGAAGCAGAGCTACAAGACCCAGCTCATCGAGAAAAACGGTGAGGAATATTTCAAGTCCATGATATATTATCAGGTTACTATGGACGCAATAATAAGCTACGCCAACGTAGTGGAAGTAACCGAATAATGTAAACTATATTTATCAAAAACGCAGTTTAATTGGTGATCGACGTGCTGCTTGACTCGGGCGGAATTATCGCTATTCCGTTTAGAACGCTGTTGAAGCAATCGTCTCTTATATCCGCCATAAGACGCACGCCCAGTATCTTTATAAAGCGGGAAAAATCGTAGGTGTAGGTGGACAGAGGCCGCGCGTAGGCGTCGTCGGTCTGCGCCGCGACGAGCGGGTCCTCCCCCTCGAAGCCTACTATAAGAAGCGTGTGGTAGAAGCCGTCCTGGTTATTGCCCAGCTGTATAACGTCACCGATCTCCATTTCGTCGAGAGACACCTCCTTGCCGAAGGGACCGACGTCACGGTTTTCTACCATAAAGTTATAGAAAAACTGTACTCCCGTCCAGGATGGAGATCTGTCGTCGAGCGAGATGTAGTACCAACCAAACGTGGGGGTGTAGTTCATTACGCACGAGCCGGCGTATACGCACTGCGAGACGAAATTGGTGCAGTTGCCGCCTATGCCGCGGAAGTTGCCGAATACGGGATTTTGCCCGAAGGCGTATTTTTTGGCGTAGGTTACGGCTCTTTCTCTCATATAGGGTTTCGTTACTAACATTACATGCTCCTTTAGGTGTGATATTAGTAATTTATTCGGCGGGCAAGGTATTTGTGTCATATAAGCGCTGAGCGTCGATACGGTCTTCGAAAGAGAAGGACGGTGCTGCGGGCTTGCGGCAGGGGCTGCCGTAAAAGAGTCTTGACAACATGCCGCGCGCGTTGTACAATGTACTTGCAAAATAAATATTTTTAAGGAGTCAATATGAACGCTGTAAAAAGAATCGTTTGTACCGTTCTCGTCCTTGCGATCCTTTCCTGCTCTCTTGCGTCGTGCGGCGTCTTTAAAGACGACAGATCGGTCATAGAGTCGGCTGAGGAGGCGCTTAAAAACGAGCCGTACACCGTTAATATAGGAATACTTTACGAGTCCGAGGACGAGGGGATGAGATCGGCTATCGAGGCATTCTCCTATCCCGTGATAAAGGTGCTGGTCAACGGCGAGGATTTCAAGATGACTATGACTACCTCGAGCAACGGCGTTGAGGAGCAATTCTCCTACACGCTGGCGGACGGGGCTCTGTACGCACAGTATAAGAGCGGCGCCGATTACACCTGTACCGAGATCGAGTATAACGAGCAGACCAAGGCGGATATTGAGAGCAACCTTGGCGCTGCCGCCAAGATCAACACCGACGACTTTGAGAATACCAAGGTGAGAACGTTTGGCGAGGTAACCATACTCACCTCTACCGAGATGAAGGACGAGACTCTTGAAAAGCTGGTGGCTGATCTTCAATCCGATTTTGATTCTCTTGGTGCAAGCGTTGATATCAAGGATGCGAGCCTTACTATCCAACTTACCGACGGTAAGTACAGCATCAGCATTTTTACCTGCGAATACGTTATCACGACCGATGACGGCGTGTACGACCTTTCCATGACCTTTGCCGCAGAGTTTAAATACGGCGGTGACGTTGTTATTACCAATCCGAGTAATTCCTGAAAACGTGATTATAACGCAATATCGTAAATTACTATTTACATAATATCGATTATAACTATGGAGAATAAAATGAAAAAATTAAAGAGAAGCATCGTCTCGATGCTCTTGGTAATAATATTAATACTGTCGTCGGTCGTTCCGGTATCTGCCGCTAGCACGGAGCCCTCGTCTTACTCGACCCAATACAATTCCGGACACAGAGGCGTTGTGTGCACCACGCTTGACGGCACGAGCGCTGACGATTACTACACGGGCAGCTATACATACGACAGTCTCGAGGAGCTTTCCTCCTCAGAGCTTCTTACTGCCCTCCGCAGTCTGATGACGAGCACGCATACGTACATCTCCTCCTACGACGACTGTCATTACAAGGCTGACAGGACGGACTGTCAGGACGGAGACGGCACGGTGCTTCTTCTGTACACCAGCTACGCCGCGACGATGAGCCAGTGGAACGGATGGAACAGAGAACACGTATGGCCCAAGAGCTTGGGCGGTAATACCACCACGGGCGGCGGAGCCGACCTTCACCACATCCGTCCCTCAGACGCCAGCGTAAACAGCTCGCGCGGAAATAAGAAATACGGCGAATCAGGAAGCGACGCGACCTCTAAATACGGAAATAATCCCGCTACCGGATATCTCGGCGGCACTTACAACTCCACTTACTTCGAGCCTCTCGACTGCGTCAAGGGCGACGTCGCGAGAATATGTCTTTACGTTTACGTAAGATGGGGCTCGAATTGGGGCGCGACCAGCATCACCAGCGTCTTCCAGAGCGTTGACCTCCTGCTTGAATGGTGTGAGCTCGACCCTGTCGATACATGGGAAATGGGCAGAAACGAGGTCGTAGAGTCTATCCAGGGCAACAGGAACGTATTTATAGATTACCCCGAGCTTGCCTGGCTTCTCTTTGACAGAGAGGTACCCGACGATATGGTTACACCCTCCGGGGAGGCTATGGGCGGTGCTTGCGCTCACGAGAGCGTCGAGCTCAAGGGAAAGGTTGAAGCTACTTGTACGATCAACGGATACACCGGCGATATTTACTGTAACGATTGCGGCAGAACCGTAACCGCAGGCACGGTCATAACGGCGAGCCACGACTGGAGCGAATGGAAGGTAAACGAGGCTGATGACACCGAAACGCGCACCTGCTCGGTCTGTGGCGAGACCCAGAGTGAGTGCCGACATTCCGAAACGGAGATAAGAAATAAGACGGAAGCAACCTGTACCGATACCGGTTATTCCGGTGATACGTACTGTAAATCCTGCGGTGACAAGCTTTCCTCGGGTGCTACTGCTTCATCGAAGGGGCACAGCTGGGGTGATTGGCAGATAAACGAGACAGATGATACCAAGGTGCGCACCTGCTCTTCTTGCGGAATTACTCAAAGCGAGTGCCAGCACTCCGAGACGGAGATAAGAAATAAGACGGAAGCGACCTGCACGGGTATGGGCTATTCCGGTGATACGCACTGCAAGTCCTGCGGTGACAAGCTCTCCTCCGGCTCGGCTATTTCGTCAAAGGGTCACAGCTGGGGCGAATGGCAGATCGGCACGACCGAGAAGAGCCGCACCTGCGGCTCCTGCGGCACGACCCAGACTCAGGCGATAGACGCCACCGAGTGTCAGCATACGAGAACGGAGCAGAGAGACGCTGTGGCTGCCACCTGCGGCTCTGCGGGATACAGCGGCGACACCTATTGCTTGGATTGTGACGAGAAGCTTGCCAAGGGCAAGACGGTTCCCGCTACGGCGATCCATTCCTGGTCCGAGCTTACCGTTACGGCCGAGCCTACCGCGGCTTCAAACGGTGAGGGCGTGCATACCTGTATCGTTTGCGGAATAAAGAAAACGGTTATCGTATATTACGAGGCTGCCGAGATCTACGGCTCGGTAGAGGAGGAGATCATCGCTATCATAACCAAGAACGCTTTTGACGCCCTCCTGGCAGGATATCTTGCCGGAGCGTAAAAATAAACAACGGGCTGTTTCAAATGCTTCGGGCGCTTGAGACAGCCTTTCTTGATAAAAAGCTCGGAAAAAGCCCTTATGAGACATAAGCCGACGTAAGCTGCACCTGCGGCGGAGAGATCAAGGAGATATCCGATCAGCTTGGCGCAGGATCTTGACGGTAAGCCGCATCGGCAAACGGGAGACGGTTTCTTATGTATTAAATTAATCATAAGTATATGAGAAAAGCGCATACCCTCAAAATACGAATAGGACTTGAAATTAATTAATATATATGGTAATATTAGATATCTTTTTATTTTTACTTAAAGTTAAAGGAGAAAAGACAATGAGAAAAATGTTATCTTTAATTCTGGTTCTCATGCTTGCGCTCGTGTCCTTCGCGAGCTGTGAGAATCTGCCTCCCGAGGTTACTGAATCCGTTTATCCGGTATTGGATAAGATCGGATTATCCGGTATACTCAATCACGAGCATAGCTTTACTGCGGAAAAGACGGTGTCCGCCACCTGTACCGAGGGTGATACGGTATTTTACAAGTGTTACTGCGGCGAAGAAAAGACGGAGGTCGAATCTGAGCCTCTCGGTCACGATAATAAGCTCGCGACTACGGTGCGCGCCGCTTGTAATAAAGCCGGCTCAAACAAGTACGTATGCTCGCGCTGCAGCCTTATGACCTCCGAGACTATTCCTTCCACGGGTCACTCCATGGAGGAGTATCAGGAAGTATCCAGACTCATCGCTTGTAAAAACAGCGGCTGCTCTTACGCTATTCTTCCCGAGGGGGAGAATAAGTACGCCGAGGTTATCGTGTACAAGTTCAGTGATGAGGACCTCGACCTCTTTGATACTGTTTTCGCCGAGCTTGGTGCGATAATAGACGCGGCTGATCCTTACAGCGCAGACGAGCATTCGTACGAGGAGGGAAGCGATACCCATAGCGCGTATCTCGTTATGGAGGCTAAGTACGAGGAGCTTTATGACGTTCTTGAGTACGTAACCGCGCAGTATCAGATCGCTCAGGTAATGTACCACGTTAATATGGGTGACGCTCAGAACAAGGCGAATTACGAGTACATATCCGACGTGAGAACGGATCTTGTATCGGAGTTTTATTCCTTCTCTCAGGCTATCTACGATTCTATGTACCGTGATTACTATTATTACGGTATGACCGAGGAGGAGATCAAGGCGTTCATTTTTGAGAGCGACGCGGTTTCCAATCCCGAGTACAAGGCGCTCGTCGACAGAAACAACGAGATCGAGCTTGAGTTCCTTGAGCTCTCGGATCCGTCTCTTGATGACTCGGTGCTTGAGCTTTACTATGAGTTCGTGGATAACAACAAGAAGATCGCGAAACTTATGGGGTATGACAGTTACCTTGAATACGCATACGAAAACATATACGACAGAGATTACTCCTATACCGACGTCGCGACCGTTGCTGAATTCGTTAAGGATCATCTCGCGATCGCTTACGGACGCGTTTACAGCAATTGGAGCTCCATCACCTCGGGAATTACCGGAGATCTCAGCGATCCTGTGTATAACGCGTATTATACCTACATAAGCGATAGCTTCTTTACCAACCCCTCATCAAACAAGCAGCTCAATAATTACATCGACCTTATGGCGTTTACCTCTAATTCGGATAAGCAGATCAGCTTCTCGGATGAGCTTAACAGCCTTATGGGCGACGGTAATCTTTTCCGCGGTCAGTACAGCGGAGCTTACGTTACCAGTCTTTACGGCATGGATATACCGATCGCGTACTTCGGCACCAGCTCCTACTCCGGATCCTTCACGGTGGCGCACGAGTTCGGTCACTATATGAACGAGATATACAGCGGAGGCGAGTATTCTCAGTCCTTCGACCTTCTCGAGATGCACTCCCAGGGCAACGAGCTTCTCTATCTCGCATATCTCAAGACTCTTGACAGCGTATTCACGGAGTCTGCCTTTGAGATAGTTGAGACCTACCAGATCCTCGTTATGCTTGACACTATCATGAACGCGCTGGCTGTGGACACCTTTGAGCAGGCGGTTTACACAGACAACTATAACGGTACGTACGCGGATCAGATCATGGCTGACGGCAAAATTACCGCTGACGAATACGACCTTCTCTATAAGGGAATCATCATTGATTTCAAGGGCGAAAAATATATGACCGATACGTATTGGAGATACGTTACCATCAACGCTCCCTGCTACTACGTATCCTACGCGGTATCCGCCATCTCCGTTCTCCAGCTTTATCCTATGGCTCAGGAGGACTTCAGCGCGGCTCAGGAGTCATACCTCAAGCTCTTCACCTACATCGATGAGGATCCCGATATGATCACCTCCGAGATTCTTCAGTACGCCGGTCTTTATACCTTCACCGACGAGGAGCTTTACGAGCTTATCGCCGACTCGGTAAGCTGATTTTTTCCGGATGCGTGAAGACTTTGCCCCGCGCGGCGCAACATCGCTTAGCGGGAGTGAAGCTTCACTGACAGAAATAAATGTGCTGTAACATTCGGACGTAACCGATATAAAAACGGGGGATCGTGCTAAAACACGGTTCCCCTTTTTCTGCTCGTGAGAAAAGCTCCCGCCCGCTTGGACAATTTTCCGTGAATGTCGCAATGGTTTTATTTCCTTGTTGCTTTCACGCTCGTTTTTTGTTATAATAAGATCGTAACAGACAATAATAATAACGGAAAGGATTTTTATTATGGTAGATTTACGCAAAAAGCCCTACTGTCTTTCCGACTCGGATATCGAGTGGGTAGAGAAGACTATTGCCGCGATGACCGACGAGGAGAAGGTAGGTCAGCTGTTCTGGCAGCTCACCGCCGGTCAGAGCGAGGAGTATCTCCGCGAGCTTATGGAGAAGTATCATCTTGGAGGCTGCCGTTATAACGCTATACCGGGAGCCATGGTTCTCGAGCAGAACAGAACGCTTCAGAAATATGCCAAGATACCCGTTTTCATTGCCTGCAATCCTGAAAAGGGCGGCGATGGCGTATGCCCTGACGGAACCGCGGTCGGCGCGGGAATAAAGGTCGGCGCGACCGGCAAGACCGAGTACGCCGAGGCTATGGGATACGTTTCCGGCGCGCAGATAGCCGCTACCGGCTGTAATATGGCGTTCGCTCCCGTCGTGGATATTCTCTATAACCACGAGTGCGAGGAGGTACTCAGCCGCTCCTTTGGTAACGACCCCGAGCGCGTTGCCGCTATGGGTAAGGCGTATATGGACGGTCTTCACAAGACCGAGGGCGTTGCCTGCACGGCAAAGCACTTCCCCGGCAACGGTCAGGATTACCGCGACGCTCATGTTTCCAACAACATAAACAGCTTCGGCGAGGAGGAGTGGATGGCGACCTACGGTCACGTCTACAAGACTCTTATAGATAACGGTCTGGACGCTGTCATGGGCGGACACATCCTCATGCCTAACTACATGAGGGACGTGAAGCCCGGTATCACGGACTCCGAGCTCCTTCCCGCGACGCTTTCCTACGATATTATGACGGTGCTCCTTCGCGAGAAGCTCGGCTTCAACGGCATGGTGGTTACCGACGCGTCTCATATGGTAGGTATGACCAACCGTATGAAGAGACGCGAGATGCTTCCTCTGGCTATCAACGCCGGCTGCGACATGTTCTTGTTCTTCAACGATCCCGACGAGGACTTCGCGACTATGCTTGACGCGTATAAGAGCGGCGTTATCAGCGAGCAGAGAATGACCGAGGCGCTCACGAGGATACTCGGACTTAAGGCTCATATGGGTCTTAATAAGAAGGCAAGGGAGGAGCTTTGTCCCGCGGCGGATAAGCTTTCCGAGACGCTCGGCAACCCTGAGTTCAGGACCTATTCGGGTAAGATATCGAAGGATGCCATCACTCTTGTCAAGAGTCTTGACGAGGGCGTGCTCCCCATCAGTCCCGAGAAGACTAAGAGAATTATGATAGTTCCCATCAAGGGCGCGGATAATCCTCTTATGGCGCTCGCGATGATGGCTATGGGCGGCGGAATGCCGAAAAAAACACCCGCCGAGAAGCTTTGCGAGAGACTTATCGCCAAGGGCTTTGACGCGTTTATTTACGAGAGCCCTATCGATAAGATGAAGAAGATGATAGCCGCGGGCGAGAAGCCGAGCCTTAATCTTTACTTCGCGGGCAAAAACGCTATATCCGATTTCGTTGCTGGTCAGGATCTCGTTATCTCGCTCTTTGACGTAGCAAACGGACATCCCGTCTTCGGTCTTTCCAAGGGAGGAGGAGAGATTCCGTGGTACGTCCATGAGCTCCCCGTGATCGGTATATCGGTCAACAAGCCCACCATGCTTGCGGATTGCCCGACGCTTCGCACCTATATCAATACCTACGACTCTAACGACGACACTATGGATGCGCTCGTTGAGGCGCTAGTCTCCGGTCCAGACGCCTTCCGCGGAAAAGATCCTATTGACAGCTTCTGCGGTATGTGGGATACCGCGCTCTGATCCGAGCCTGAGAGGGAGAGCTATGTCTTCACTTGATTCCTTTATAAAACGCCGTGATTTTCTCGTTTGCGTGGATTCCGACGGATGCGCCATGGATACGATGAACTGCAAGCATATTTACTGCTTCGGTCCTTGCATGGCAGAGGAGTGGGATCTTGGCGAGTGGCGCGATGAGATCCTCGCGCGCTGGAATGAGATCAATCTGTATCAGGTCACAAGAGGCATAAATCGCTTCAAGGGACTTGCTATGGCACTGACCGAGATCAATGAAAAATATACACGCATACCGGGTATTGACGCTCTTAACGAGTGGTGCGAGACGACGCGCGCGCTTTCCATGCCGGCGCTCTCCGAGGCGATATCCTCATCTCCCGAGGGGGAGGGCAGGGAGTGTCTTGAAAAGGCGCTTGCCTGGAGCAGGGCTGTGAACGAAAGCATCAACCGTCTTCCCGATGAGCTGAAGGTGCCATTTGAGGGCGCGCGAGAGGGTCTTGCCAAGGCGCACGGTATTGCCGACGTCGCGATAGTCTCAAGCGCAAACAGAGAGGCTGTGCTTGAGGAGTGGGAGAGGTTCGGACTTATCCCGCACACCGACATCATGCTCACGCAGGATATCGGAAGTAAGGCGTTCTGCATCGGCGAGATGCTCAAGCTCGGTTATCCTGAGGAGAACGTTCTTATGGTCGGCGACGCGATGGGTGATCTCGACGCTGCGGAAAAGAACGGTGTATTCTATTTCCCGATACTGCCGGGCAGGGAGGCTGAGAGCTGGCTCGAGCTTATGAGCGAGGGTCTTGACAGACTCACGGACGGAAGCTACGGCGGCGAGTATCAGAAAAAGAAGATAAGAGAGTTTATGGAAAATTTCAAATAACTCTCTAAATGTAAATTAAACCTAACAAAAAAACACTTATGAGCAGAAAAACTCATAAGTGTTTTTTTGATATCGATTGTCCCCGGCTGTCATAATAGCCGTTCTCTGCATGCCGGGCGCGAAGTCTATCGGTAACGGATAAAACTATCTCGAAATTCTATGATCGTTGCCCTCAAAGCGAAGCACTGTGTAATCGGCACCGATGATTCTTGAGTAGATACGGCCCTCATATTTACCCGCGAGCTCAGCGCCCGAGAGGTTGGTCGAGATTATGGTGGACAGACCCTTATTCTGTCTTGTGTTGATGAGATTGTAGAGCGCGCTGACGGTGAACTGACTGACGAACTCCGCACCGAGATCGTCGATTATAAGCAGGTCGCACTCAAGATACTTTGCCGAGACGGGCTCGGTCTGATTGTAGCCGCTTCTGAATTTATCCGTCTCAAAGTCGCTGAGTATATTCTGCACGCTGTCGTAGAGGACGTCGAAGCCCTGCGATATGACGGTCTTCGCGATGGCGGTGGAGACGTGCGTTTTTCCCGTACCGGTCGTACCGATGAGGAGCAGGTTGTCGTGGTGACGCGCGAAGTTTTCCGCAAAGGCTTTCGCGATCTTAAGATTTCTCTCCATTCTCGCCCTGATCTCCGGCGCGTCCTTGTAAATGTCGAGATCGAAGTTGTCGAAGGTCTGCTTGTCTATGAGATTGCCCATGCCCGAGGATTGAATGTTCTTGAGAATAAGAAGCTGCTTTAAGCAGGAGCACATCTTGGTGCCCAAGAAGCCGGTGTCCGAGCAGGCTGAGCAGGTGTAGTGCACGTCGGTATAATCCTCCGGATATCCGAGCTTTACGAGCACAGCTCTGCGCTTAGCCATAAGCTCGGTGTTGCGCTTTCTTATAGCGTCTATGTCGCCGCCCATACAAGCGGTCTTGAAGAGCAGAAGTCCCGTGCCCGATAGCTCGCGGTCTATCACTCTTATCTCGTCCGACTCGATCGCGAGGTCGGAGTTTCTTTCCTCGGCGGTAGCGATAGCGTCAAGCCTGCGCTTCTCTATCTCCGCCTTTGCTATGGCGTAATTTTCACGTGTATACATTGAAAAAAGCTCTCCTTTACTCGCCGTCCGACTCTCCGTAGCTTCTCTCCAGCGCGCGCATAAGCGCATCCTCGCTGTTGAAGTCCGCGTACTTCGGTGTGTCGGTTTCGACGCTTTTTCTTGTCTTTTGACTACTATTATTTACTTTATTAGCTCTTTCTCGCTTACGTATGTTGACCTTTACCCTACATTCCTCGAGGGTCTTGCATCCCGCGTCGTGCCATCCCGTAAGGATGGTGTCGATATATCCAAGGCTGAGCTTGCCCGTCGCATTGACGGTGATGTCGTACGCCTCGCCTATTATCGGCGTGGAGTATCCGAACTCGTGCATCCATTTTTTAAAATACTCGCGCTCGCCCTTCGTAAGCGTTCTGCCGAATATTCCAAACAGATGGCGCATCTCCATCTCGCCCGCGACCTCTTCGTTTTTCTCGCTTATGTATATCTCGAGGCTCTCCAGGGTGTCCGCACCGTTTTGTACGAGCTTGTTTGCCTCTCTTACTATCTTCTCCACGGAAAGCACCCGGGTCTTATCGTTGAGAAAGGCTGCGAGAGTGAGGATATACTCGGGCGAGAGCCCCAGCTTCGTGTATAAAGAGGTTATCCTCTCTATCTCCCGAGTTTCGAGGGTCTTTTTTAAGATATTCTCCAACTCTCTGTTCATCTCGTACAGATCGTTCTCGCGTATAGACGCCGCGACTGTCTTTGACGAAGCCTGTCCGTCCTCTTTGCTTTCGGGCTCAAATTCATACTCGACCTCGGCGAGAAGCCCGTCATCCGTTTTTAAGAGCACGCCGCTTTCCTCAAACAGCGCGATCGCCGCGGCGACTCTCGCGCGTGATGCGCCCGTTACGTCCGAAAGCTTATCCGCGGATATAGGCGCTCCGTCAAGCGACGCGAGGGCTACGAGTATTTTGATCTCATCCTTGGTCGCTTCCTTGAAGCAGTCGAGCTCCGTTATTCCCGCGAGCTTTACCTTATAGGTGTACTCAGTCATTGCCTTCTCTCTTTTCGTATGCCGTTTTTATTTCATAACAGAGCGTCATCAGCGAGTCGCCGAGGTGTACGTTTTCCACGATAACGCTCGGGTCGTCGAGCTTGAGCTCCATGTTCGCAAAGTTCCAGATCCCCTTGACGCCGGCGTCGGTTATCGCGAGCGCTACCTCGTACGCCGCCTCCTTCGGAACGGTGAGAACTCCTATATGTACGTTATTTGCCTTGCAGAACTCTCCAAGCTCATCTACCGAATGTACCGGCACGCCGTATATGCTCGTTCCCACGACGTTGGGGTCCACGTCAAACATAGCGAGCCTGTTGACTCCGCGGCGCTCGAACATGTGCGTTGCCGCGAGAGCCCTTCCCAGCTTACCGGCGCCTATGATGATGGCGTTATAGCCCTCGTTAACGCCGAGAAGCTCGGATATTTTATTGTAAAGGAATTTTATGTTGTAGCCGTACCCCTGCTGACCGAAGCCGCCGAAGCAGTTGAGGTCCTGTCTTATCTGCGATGCGGTAACGTCCATTATCGCCGCAAGCTCCGCGGAGGAAATTCTGAGCTTGCCTGCTCTCAGGAGGTCGCCGAGACATCTGTGGTATCTCGGCAGTCTCTTGATGACCGCGGAGGATACCGTAGCCTTGGGCTCGTTCTGTCTTTTGCCAAAGGTTCCGTTTACCTTGTCTATGCTTTCCATTTTGATCTCCTTATTTTATCACGGCTATGCCGTCGGACGCGCTCGCGTTGAGCGAGGCGTCAGCAAGGTTGCCCTGCAGGTATTCGTAGTAGCCCTGGGCTCCTATCATCGCTCCGTTATCGCCGCAAAGCGACACGGGCGGGGTGTAAAGCCTCACGTTTTTCTCCTTTGCCAGCGTTGCCAGCCGATTTCTCAGATGCGAGTTTGCCGCGACACCGCCGGAAAGCGCGATCTCTTTGACGCCGTATTTGTCTATTGCCATACCCATTTTTTTAGCGACCGCCTCGACCGCCTCAAAGGTGTACCTTGCCGCAAATTCGGCGCGGGGAAGCTCCTCGCCGAGCTGCTCGTACCTGTGGAGCAGGTTTATCGCCGCCGTCTTGAGTCCCGAGAAGGAAAAGTCGAGGGTTTCGTCCTTCACCGCGGGCGAGGGGAGCGTAAAGGCTGCCGATTTGTAAGCGGCGCTTTTTTTATACCTCGCGAGGTAGTCGTCACATTCGCCGACAGCCTTGACGAAGCCCTCCTTTGAGAGAGCGTCGAAGCCCTTGCCGGCTGGGTATGGTATGCCGATGATGCGTCCGATCTTGTCAAAGGACTCGCCGATGGCGTCGTCGCGAGTTGAGCCGACCAGCTTTACGTCGTTGTAGTCCTCGACGAGATATATACCCGTATGACCTCCGGATACCGCAAGCGCGATGAAAGGAGGCGTGGGTACGTTGCCGTCCGCGTTCAGATAGCAGGTGGCTATATGCCCCTTGATGTGATCGACGGGCACGAGCGGCTTGTTGTTCGCCACGGCGAGAGCCTTTGCGAAATTGACTCCCACGAGCAGAGCGCCGATCAGTCCCGGATTTGCCGTGACCGCTATCGCGTCAACCTCGTCCATCGTAATGCCCGCTGCCGCGAGAGCCTCGTAGGTAATTGAGGATATAGCCTCTATATGGGCCCTGGATGCGATTTCGGGAACGACACCGCCGTAGAGCTTATGCGTTTCTACCTGAGACGCTATTATATTCGATTTTACCGTGAATTTTGCACCGTCGCGGCAGACGACCGCCGCCGAGGTCTCGTCACACGAGCTTTCAAATGCCAGAATGTTCATCCTTGTCTCTCTCTTTAAAATTCCATATCGCAGCGATTTGCCCTGAGCATGATTATCGCGTCGTCCGCGGGATTTTTATAGTAGCTTTTTCTTACTCCTATTTCCTTGAAGCCGTAAGCCGTGTAGAGCTTTATGGCAGGAATATTTCTTGAGCGCACCTCTAAGAAAAGCCTCTCAAGCCCCTGACCCATTGAGGTCTTGACCGCGTAATCGAGCAGGCGGTAGCCTATTCCGCGCTGTCTTTTGTGAGGAGCGACCGCTACTCTGTATATCTCGCCCTCGGGCGCTATGAGCCTGCCGATGACGTAGGCTATGACCTCTCCGTCCTCGAGCGCCGTGAAGCACATCCCGCCCTCTGTGCATATCAGATCCTGTACGTCGCGGTAGCTCCACGCATCGTTGAATATTCTGTCCTCAAGGTCGGCTATTCCCGTGGCGTCCGCGGGTATTGACCGTCTGAACTCCATATCAGTCTTCGCTATCTGAGCTCTTGATCTGCTCGAGGAGCTCCGCGATCCTTGCGCCGTGCTCCATAGAGCCGTCCTTTACGAAGCTGAGCTCGGGTGTAATTCTCAGATTAAGGGTGGTTGCCAGGTGGTGACGGAGCATGCCCGCGCACTTTTTAAGACCCTCCGCCGCTTCCTTGAAGTCTCCGATGCAGGAGAAGTAGACGGTAGCGTATTTGAGGTCTGGCGCGACCTCCGCTCTTGTGATGCTCACGAAGTTATTGTTTACCTTGGGCTCTCTTACGTTGCCGAGAGCTATTGCCAATTCCTTGGCTACCGCGTCGTTTATTCTTCCGCGTCTGTAATTTGCCATTTTTATCTCCTTCGTCACGCCGCGGCGCGACTTGTTTTTTACAAATTGATCTTACCCGATGCCCCGACGAGCGCCTCTGCGCCTATTCTTGCCGAGTCTATAACGCTTCCGATGCCGTAGCGCGAGGCGATCTTCCCAAAGGTCTGCTTAAGAGCAGGGAAGTGAGTGCACCCAAGCACGAGCGTGTCGGATCCCGACGTAAGCACGGGGAGCAGCATTTTTTCGAGCATTACCTCATCCTCCGTGACGGCGGTGCCGTCGTTGAGTCCGCCGTCTATCATTCCGACCAGACTGCTTAGGGCAAGCTCGGTTACCTCGCAGCCCGCGAGCGCTTTTGCGAATGCGTGTGAGCGTACGGTGAGATCGGTGGCTATAACGCCTACACGCCCAGACCGTGTTGAGATTTTTGCCTGCTTTGCTATGGGGTGTATGATCGGAACGGATATTCTTCTTCGTTCTTCATCGAGCAGGGGATGGACTGTGCTCGCGGTGCAGCAGGCTATAAGCACGCGCTCGGCTCCCATGTCCGTCAGTCTGTCAATGTTTCTTTTCGTTATCTCTAAGATCTCTTTTTGCGTCTTGATGCCGTAGGGAGCGTTCTCGCGGTCGATGAGGTAGACGAGATCTGTCTCGTCGTACGTCTGCTTCAGGTATCTGACCGTGTTGAGCCCTCCGCTCCCGCTGTCAAAAAGCCCTACCAACCGAGAGCGTCCTTTATAAACGACTCGACCGCTTTCCCGGGGTCTATGCCATAGCGGGAGAGCATCTTGGGATACAGGCTTTCCTTGGTGAAGCCGGGGAAGGTGTTTACCTCGTTGAAGTATATTTTGCCATCGGAAAGGAAAAAGTCTATTCTTGCGAGATGGCGCAATAAGAGCGCGTCGGCAATACGCTCCGAGTAATCGCGCACCGTCTCCCCGATCTCGCGCGGTATATCCGCTCTTGCTTCGGTACGGGTCCTTCCGCCGTATTTTTCGTCGTAGCCGTAGAAGCCGTCTACAAGTATTTCGCCCGGCGGTGTGATAATTCTTTCCCCGTCGATCTCGCATAGAGCACATTCGAGCTCTCGCTTGTCGGTAAGCATCCTCTCGGCTATGACGAGGTTATCTCCCGCCTTCATTGAAAGGGGGAAGCACCGTCTGAAGCCGTCCTCGTTCAGCACGGGGTATGCCCCGACCGAGCTTCCGAGCCTTCTCGGCTTTATGAACATTGGAAAGCCGAGCTCCGCCTTGCAGACCTCAAGCGCCGTTTCGACGTCGGTTTTTTTAGAAAACGTCACGTCGCAGAGAGTCGGTATTCCCAGTGATCCCGCTATACGCTTCGCGTACATCTTATCAAGGCATAATGCGCTCGCGCATATCCCTGCGCCGACGTACCTTATACCTGCGCACTCAAGGGCGCCTTGCACCGATCCGTCCTCGCCGCCGTCACCGTGGAGCAGGGGGATCGCCGCGTCGATGCTGACGAAGCCGCACTCCGTGTAAAGACCTCCTCCCGTTTTTCCGGCGGGAAACGCGGACAGCCGTCTATCCCCTATCCGTACCGACCACTCGCCGTCCTCGTTTATATGAACCGGCAGGATCTCGTATTCGGTGTCTTTTAGCAGCGTCATCATATATTCGTATCCCATCAGGGACACCTCGCGCTCGCTGCTTGCTCCGCCAAAGAGCAGAGCTATTCTTGCTTTCATATCATCACCTCTACGCGTATTTTATGCTCGCGCAGCGGGGAGTGATAATTATTTTTTTAAGATAGCTACGCGGTCGTTGCCCGAGTAGTCCTTGAGTATTTCGCAAAGGAAGCCGTGCTTTTTTGCGAGATGACGGAGGCTCTCGCCTTGGTCGTAGCCTATTTCAAGGGCGATGAAACCGCCGTTTTTTACCCTTTCCGCGCACACGGGTATGAGCCTTTCGTAGAAGACGAGACCGTCCTCGCCGCCCACAAAGGCTATCTCTGGCTCGTGGAATATCTCTGCCTCGAGCGCCTCGTACACCTGCCTCGGTATATACGGAGGATTGGATAATACGGCGAAATATTCGCCCTCGGGCTCGTCACGGAGAAGGTCCTTTTTTATTGCGGTGAGTCTTTCTTCAACTCCGTTTCGCCTTGCGTTCTCAAGGGTCAGGCTCAGCGCTCCGTCCGAGATGTCGTAGGAGTCGCAGCGCGTACCCGTGGTGTTTTTTAAGGTGGAAATGCCTATACAACCGCTTCCGGAGCACAGATCCGCGAAGGTCTCTCCGTCAGGAATATTCTTTACCGCGTAGTCAACCAGTATCTCGGTATCGGAGCGCGGTATCAGACAGTCGGGCGTGACCTTGTATTCCTCACGGTAGAAGCCCACGCTTCCGATGATATATTGAAGCGGCTCACGCGCGGCGCGTCTTTTAACAGCACCGTAAAGCAGTTCTGAGTCGGAACTTGACTGAAGGGAGATAATTCCGTTTCCAAGCCCGGAAAAAGCGCGAAAAAGCTCTCGTGCGTCGTATTCGGGTGAGTCGACTCCTCCTGCCCTCAGTATTTGTATCGCTTCGCCGAGCGTCATTATTCGGCAGCCTCTGTGCTTTCGGCGGGCTCGACGGCCGCGGCGCTCTCCGCACCCTCTGCCGTATCGGAGGTTTCCGTTACGCCCGTGTCTGTGACATCCTCTGCGACGCTCTCGTTTGCCTCTTTGCCTTCGGATGAGGTGTCCTCATCAGCCTTGGATTCCCAGCTTCTCTCGTTCCAGAACTCCATAAATTCGGGGAACTCGTCGCGCAGGGCGCACTTGGTGGATATGATGGCTACCTCGAGCATATCGAGAGTAGGCTCTTTTGTGGTGATCCTCTGCACCCACAGACCGGGCGCGGAGATGATTCTGGTGAGTATATTATCGTGCTTTCCCGCGAGCATGAGTATCTCGTATCCCACTCCCATGGTCAATGGGAGAAGCGCAAGCTTAACGAGAGATACTATGAGGGTGTGAGTTCCCGCAGGGAGAATGTTTCTCACACACATACCGACAACGATGCCGATAGCTATCATAAGGAACATAAAGCTCGTGCCGCAACGGGGGTGGAAGCGTCTGTGCTTTGCGGCGTTCTCGGGGGTGAGCTCCTCGCCTGCCTCGAAGCATGCTATGGTCTTATGCTCCGCGCCGTGATACATAAACGTGCGCTTGATGTCCTTCATCATAGAGACGAGAAGGAGATAGGCGATGAATATCGCGACCTTCAAGACTCCCTCGAGGACGGCGATGACCGTGGGAGATATGGCGTCAAGGTGGAAGAGGTTTTGCCAGAGCCAGTTAATGCCGTCCGCCGACCACGTTGGCAGGAACATAAAGAGCAAGAGGGACAGACCGAGACCGAGGATGAGCGATATCACCATTATCACGTCGGTGGCTCTCGCGCCGAGGTGCTTCTTGCACCATTCCTCAAATTTACCGTTCTCCTCCTCGATACCGAGCGCGTCTGCCGATGCGTTGAGAGTTTTCATGCTGAGCGCGAGCATCTCGATAAAGTTAACGACGCCGCGTATTACGGGCAGGTTGAGTATCTTGTGCTTTTTTCTGACGGACACAAATTCGTCGTCGTATACCGTGACGCTTCCGTCGTCCTTACGGCAGGTAGTTACGGTCCTTTTGCCTGCCTTCATCATGACACCCTCCAGGACTGCCTGACCGCCTACTTTATTCAATCTTTCCGGATCGTTTCCGGTACAACATCTTTTCTTCATTACGTTTCCTTTCTTTGCGATCGCGCACCGAAATAAGCTTATAAAGCTGAGCGAAGCCTTGAAATCTATCCTTGCCTGCGGTACGGGCGCGAAATCCGATACTACTGCTATTTTACAATTATATCACAAAATATCGGAAAAATAAATACCTTTTAAAAAATAAATAAAATTAAATGGAAAATGTGCGGATATCGGTTGACTAAAGCTTTGCGAAATGGTAGAATTAAGAAAAAACGAGGTATGAGAGAATGCAGAAAGTATATAAGCTTACACCCGCTCTTAAGGATAATATCTGGGGCGGCAACAAGCTTCGCGGATACGGCAAGGAGTCCGATAAGGACAGAATTGCGGAGAGCTGGGAGCTCTCGTTTACCAACGGCGGCGAAGCAAGAACAGAGAATGGCGCAGAGATGAGCGAGGCGTTCCCAAGGAGCACCTGGGGCACTTCTGCCGACAGGTTCCGCGCTTTCCCCGTGCTGACTAAGTTCATAGATGCCAAGGATAACCTCTCGGTTCAGGTCCATCCCTCGGATGATTATGCCCTCGCCAACGAGGGGCAGTTCGGTAAGACGGAGATGTGGTACGTCGTTGAGGCTGACGAGGGCGCGGGACTTTATATGGGACTTGAGCGCGAGTGCGATCCCGATGAGTTTGCCGCATCGGTCGCTGACGGCACGGTCGAGCAGCTTCTTTCGTTCAAGAGAGTAAAGCGCGGAGACGTCTATTTCATCCCCTCCGGCACGATACACGCCATAGGCGCGGGAGTCGTTATCTTTGAGATCCAGCAGAACAGCACTCTTACGTACAGGCTCTACGATTATATGAGGCGGGATAAGGACGGAAACCTTCGTGAGCTCCACGTGGATAAGGCGATGAAGGTATCCCTGCTTGAGCCTTACAAAGAAACGGCTTTTGACGAAGACGATGAAAGCTTAATAGGCAAATGTGAGTATTTTGAAACGAGAAAATACAAACTTAACTTTACAAAAAAAGTGTTTAACGTTGAAAAAGACTCCTTCCTTTCGATTACGTGTGTTGGCGGTAGCGGAGCTGTGGACGGCAAAAAAACATCTCTTGGCGATACCTTCTTCATCCCTGCCGGAGCAGGCGAGATCGTGGTTGAGGGCGACCTTGAGATCATCACCGTGAAGGTGCCGGCCGTTTAAAATAACATAACGCAAAAACGCAAAAAGCACTCAAAAACCTGTGGTATATATCACAGCTTGTTGAGTGCTTTTTATTGTTTACGATCCGGCTCGGTCGGACGGTACGGACGTTAGTCCTCGTACATATCCTCCTCGTACGCCTTTTCGTCAAGCTCGTCGTTGAATCTCGTCGTTCTCTTTGCGTTGACATAGTAGGAGTCGCCCCTTGCGCTGACGAAGGAGTATTCCTCGTCGTCAATATCAAACAGCCTGCCCTCGACCTCGAGCGCCTTTGCCGCCTTGCAGAAGACCTCGAGGAATTCATCGGTGTCGAACTCATCGATCTCGATGCCGTAGTCATCGTTTGATAAGATTATTGACGTTTCTTTTTCGGGCGAGGCGGTCTCGTACTCGTCATCGTAGTTTATATAGTCGGACGAGACCTCGAAGAAGTCGTCAAGCTCTCCCGATTTCAGATAGGATACGAATTTTTTAAGCTCGGATTTTGTTCCCGAGAGGGTGATCTCAAAATAAAGCTCTTCACAAAGTGTCATAGATGCTCTCCTTGCAGTGTAAGATTACCTGTGATTTGAGTATAACACAGTATATACTCTTTGTCAATACGTCTGTTTATGAAAATATCAGCGTATCCGTATTCGGTCTTCATTACTGATATGATATGCCGCCCGCTTTTTATTGCTCTTGCTTGTATGAATAATCGGCATGATCATATGCAAAACCTTAATAATCAAATAGCAAAGATGTTATTGACTTCCTTTTTTGATGGAGTATAATAAGTAGTGCGGGCACAGTCGTGGAGACTGCCTAACAAATACACGTGGTTCACGCAGGCAGGAAGGTGTCTTATGAGAACTAAAAACATCGACTTTACAGAAGGTAAGCTTTTGCCGTCCATTGTAACTTATAGCATCCCTTTGATTCTCGCGTCGCTTATACAGATGCTTTTCGGCGCTGCCGATCTTGCCGTTCTCGGTCAATTTGATACCTCTGCCGATTCATCTGCCATCGGTGCCGTCGGAGCGACGGGATCTATTATCGGACTCCTCGTATCAAGCGTAGTCGGACTATCGGGCGGAACGAATATTCTGTTGGCGCGTACCGTTGGCGCAAGGGATGACAACAGATCGCAGAGGATCGTCGGCACGACGGTCATACTTTCCGCCTCCGCAGGAGTGCTGATGCTTACTATCGGTATGCTTACCGCGCAGTGGTTCTTGAATATTACGGCATGTCCTGCCAACTGCTATGACGGGGCGTTGGTTTATCTTTATATTTATTTTGCTGCTACGCCCGCAATATTTATCTATAATTTTGGCGCTGCCATCATCCGCGTGTCAGGTGATAGCCGTTCTCCGTTCATCTATATTCTCATATCCGGCGCTCTTAACGTGGTGCTGAACTTTGTCTTGTGTGTGTTGCTTTCGGAAAAGGTTGCCGCCGTAGCTATCGCGACGCTGATCTCAAACGTTCTCGGCGCGGTGCTTGTCGTTCTGCATCTTCTCAGAATCAAGGAGGGACCGTGTAAGGTCGAGCTTAGAAATCTCAAGTTTTCTTGGCGTGAGCTTGGCAATATTTTTCTCCTCGGAATTCCCACTGCGTTCACCTCTGCTCTTTACAGCATTTCCAATTTACAGATACAGGGCGCGATAAACTCGTTTGGCTCATCTGCCTCTGCGGGAAACTCTGCTTCGGCACAGATCGAAGGCTTTGTAAGCTCAATTACCAGCTCTATTGCCATGACTGCAATGGTCTTTGTAGGGCAGAACGTGGGCGCAAAGAAGCAGGAGCGTGTGAAATTATCGATAGTTTGGTGCCTTGTTCTTGCCGATGCCGCAGCATTGGTGCTCGGCTACGGCGCGCTGGCTTTCGGCAGGCCTCTTGCTCGCATATTCTTGCCGAATGACCCACTCGGTGTTGAGATAGCTATGGTCAGACTAACGTGCTTGCTCAGTATATATTTCGTCTCTGTTTCGGATAGTATATTCTCTTTTTCGATCAGAGCGTTTGGTTATCCCATACTTCCCATGATAAATTCTGTTGTTTCGGTCATACTTTTCAGAGTCGTGTGGATGACGTGGATATATCCCGTGATGCCTACCACCGGCGATCCTGTGAAGGATATCTTTAACGTTTACGTGTGTTATATGTATTCTTGGACACTTTCCTTGATCGTGCAGGCTTTAATGTTTGCTATTGTGTATCGCAGATACATACGCGGAAGGGGAAAAGAAATATAGTATCCTGTTCTGACGCCCATATAATTATATAATGTAAAAAACTTCGAAAAAAATGAAAAAAACCGCTTGACTTTTCTGTTTCTTTGCGGTATAATAGACAAGCGCGTAAAA
>CAYWPS010000026.1:0-22355 GCA_964460165.1 uncultured Ruminococcus sp.
CATCTCACTGCGGCACTCGTAAGAGGTGTCGAAGGGCTTTGCGATATGATAGTTCTTCTGCTTGGGAACTACCACGCCCATGCCGTCGGTCGCGCTGTTCCAATAGGACTGCTTCGCATCCACGGAGAAGGCGATCTGCTTGCCGCTGACCTCCCAGCCCACGTTGTCAAAGAGGTAGAACTCAAACTCCGGGAGAATGAGCATAGTATCGGCGATTCCCAAGTCCTGCATATACTTCTCTGCAGCAAGCACGATATTTCTCGGGTACTGCGGCAGGGGTCTGTTCTCGGGCGTGTCGATTATCATAGCGTTACCCGTCATGGTGAGGGTGGGAATCGAGCAGAAGGGGTCGATCATAGCGGTGTCCGGATCGGGAATAAATACCATATCGCTTTTTTCCACGACCGCGTAGCCGTAGTTGGAAGCGTCGAAGCCGATACCGTACTTCATAGTCTCTTCAGAGAAGTTATCAGCGGGGATGGTAACGTGACGGTACTGACCGTTGATGTCCACCATCTTGAAGTCTACCATCTTCACGTTATGCTCCTTGATAAGAGCGATTATATCCTGTACGTTTTTTGACATAATGTCCTCCAAAAATATTCTATCCCGAGTATTATACCATTAAAATGGCGATAAGTCAATAGCGCGCGGGAATTATAGTTGTAGTTATACGACGTCGTATCCCGCGTCGGTTATCGCGCGCTTGCAATCCTCAACAACGTCATCTGTGCATACGAGCTCTACCGTGCCCTTCTCGTGACTGGGAGTAGCGGTAAGGACACCATCTATCGCCTCGCAAGCCTTTTTAACTCTCGCCTCACAGTGAGGACACATCATTCCATCAACCTTTATCGTTACAGTCATCTCATTATTCTCCTCTTTATTATCTGTATTTGTGGTAGTATTTACTTCGTTTTCATCTTGTTTTTGCTCCGTTTTTTCACACGGTGCGGTACTAAAGGCTATTTTCTTAGGCTTCCACAGATTCAGACGCAATGCGTTTGTAACAACCGAAAAGCTGGAGAGGCTCATCATAGCAGCGCCGATCATAGGACTTAAGGAAAGCCCGAAAAGACCCGCCGCAAGCGGTATGCCTACGCAATTATAGGCGAATGCCCAGAAAAGATTTTGCCTTATGTTCTTGAGCGTAGCGCGTCCGATGCTCACAGCGTACGCTATCTCAAGCGTACCCTTTCCCATAACTACGACGTCAGCGGAGTCTATCGCTATATCCGTGCCTCTGCCTATTGCCACGCCGACGTCTGAACCGGTGAGGGCGGGAGCGTCGTTGATGCCGTCGCCGACCATGCAGACCTTGCCGTCCTTCTTCAGCTCGCTGACAACAGCCGCCTTGCCGTCCGGGAGAACTCCCGCGATGACCTCGTCAATGCCTGCGCGCGCTGCCACCGTTCTTGCGGTGCGCTCGTTATCACCGGAAAGCATGACGACCTTAAGCCCCATTGCCTTGAGATAGGCGACACTCTCACTCGCATCCTCCTTCAAGACGTCGCTGAGCGCTATCGCGCCCATATACTCTCTGTCAAGAAGAAACGCAATTGGTGTCTTTCCCTCCTCCGACAGAGCCTCGCCGAGTACGGTCGGGATACCGTCGCAGAGCTCTGCCGCGGCAGAAAAGCTGACACCCCATGCCTCTTTTCCATCTATTTTTCCGTACACGCCCCTACCCGTCTTTGACTCAAAGTCGGAGATCCCGATCTTCTCTACGCCCCATTCCTCAGCGTACGCAACAATCGCGCGTGCCAACGGGTGCTCACTCATCTTCTCAAGCGATAGAGCCAACGATAACAGCTCGGACTCGGATACACCCTCGGCGGTGATAACGTCGGTGACGATAGGCTCCCCCCTTGTAAGCGTACCCGTTTTATCAAGGACTACCGTCCTCACCCTGCCCGCCTCCTCAAGAGATGCCGCAGTCTTAAAAAGAACTCCTCGGCGAGCTCCTACGCCCGAGCCGACCATGATAGCCACGGGAGTAGCAAGACCCAGAGCGCAGGGACAGCTGATAACGAGAACGGATATTGCCCTCGCTATCGCGAATCCGAGATCTGCCTTGGCAATAAGCCATCCTATAAAAGTAACAAGAGAGATCGCCATCACCGACGGCACGAATACCGCGGAAACCTTGTCAGCGAGCTTCGCGATGGGCGCCTTCGTGCCCGAGGCTTCCTTTACCATTTCTATTATATTCGCAAGAACCGTGCCCTCACCCACCTTGGTGGCGCGGACGGTAATAAAGCCGGACTTATTTATACTTCCGCCATAGACGGAATCACCCGAACAAACGTCACGGGGTATGCTCTCTCCGGTGAGCATGGACTCGTCAATCGCGCCTGCGCCCGAGATTATCTCACCGTCGGTTGCTATGCTCTCGCCGGGTCTGACGGCAAAAACGTCTCCGACCTTAACGTCATCAACCGATACTACTCTTTCCTCGCCGTCAACAACGAGAGTCGCATACTTTCCTTTGAGGCTGATAAGTCCCTTAAGCGCGTCAGTGGTCTTGCCTTTAGCGCGCGACTCCAGCATCTTGCCAAGGGTTATAAGAGCGAGGATCATTGCTGCCGATTCAAAATACAGCTCGTGTAGATACTTTGTGCCGTCTGCGCCGCGAAGTATGTCATAGCTCATAGCTATAAGCATAGCAAAGCTATATCCGAAGGACGCGAGCGACCCGATCGAGACGAGCGTATCCATATTCGGCGCTCTGTGAATTAGCCCCTTGAATCCGCTGATAAAGAAGCGTTGGTTAATAACCATTACCAAAGCGGATATCAGCATCTGTAAAAGGCCGTTAGCCATTGGATTGTGACCGAATGGGCTCGGCAACCCTATCATATGCCCCATCGAGAAGTACATCAGCACAACAACCAGCCCAATCGACGAAAACAGTCGTAAAAGCAGAGCCCGGGTTGCGCCGTCACCGCTTTTTTCCGTCTTCTCCGTCCTTGCGCCAGCACCGTACTCAATTCCGTATCCGGCGTCGGTAACAGCGGCAATAACCGCCTCCTTAGTGACGTCTCCCGAAACCGACATATCTCCGGTAAGAAGATTTACCGAGCAGGACTCAACCCCGGGAAGACTTCCGACTGCCTTCTCCACCCTTGCGGAGCAAGCGGCACAGCTCATACCCGTAACCCTATATTTTTCCATCATTTCATAAACCTAGAGATAACGTCAACGAGCTCGTCGAGCACCTCGTCCTTTCCGTTTATAACGTCATCCTTGACACAGGACTTCACGTGACTCTCAAGCAGAGCCTTCGAGAATGAGGTAAGGGCGGAAGATATCGCCTGAACCTGAGTGAGAACCTCAACGCAATAGGCATCACGCTCTACCATTCCCGCAACTCCCCTGACCTGCCCTTCTATACGGCGAAGTCTGTTAAGGAGCGCCTGCTTCTCCTCATCCGAGCGACACTTATGAGTGTGGCACGCGTGACAAGTCTTTTCTACATTATTCTTTTCCATATTATCTCCCTACATAAGTTTTACACTTATATTATATACCCCCTATGGGTATTTGTCAACCATAAAAATATTTATTGGTAAATAGCTATTCTTGCTCTCCGTATCAAGGAAGAATAAAAGGTATATAATATCCCAAGCACGCATAGGCTTTCCGAAAAAGCAAAACACCTATTCAGCGTGTTATCCTCAACAGAGATCACACTAAACAGGTGTTATGTCTATCTTTGTTTACATTTAACCGAATTTGATCGGCAATTGCTTATTGTACGGCTTTGTGAGAACTGCGGAAGAATCATATCTTGACTTGACCGTAACGTCGGGAAGATACGCGGTTATCGACTCCCCGTAGATGTAGCTTGCCGCCTTAGCGTAAAAGTCACTGAAGAAATGGGTAAGCAATATACGGGAGTAGGCGTTTTCCTCCAGAGGAATCTTGTAGATGAAGCAGACGCCAAAATCAACCGCGCACTCTGCGTAGTGCCCCTCCTCCATGCCGAGAGCGAGACTCACTACCTCAGGCGCGCCTTCGGCGAATTCCAATGAATAGGACGAGTCCTTCGAGAAGTAGTAGCCCTCCGTATCATTTATCGTACCGGTGGGGTAGTCCTTGGCGATATAATCCATAAACGCGCCCTCGCTCATCTGCTCCACGGCTTCATTGGGATGGTTTTCAGCATTGTTGATCAATTTACGTATATACGCGATTTTTTCTTCTACTATCGCTTTTGTGTTATCGTCGTACTCCAACAGGATCTCCTTCCCGGTTTCGGGATCAGTAACAAGCTCTCCGTCGGTGCGGATGAACATAAGCATTACTCTTGAATAAGCTCCTTCAAAATACTCGTTACACTCCTCGTTAAACAGCCCCGACTCAAGCGCCGAGCCGTCGTAGCCGAAGATGACCGTCTGTGCCATCTCGTATTTATAGAGCATCTCTGCCGCCTTCTCAAAATCACGATAGGTGAATCCCATGTCTGAGGCTATCTCGTTAAAGCGCTCGACGTTTCCGTCAGCCCTATAATCAAGGACCTCATTCACTGCCTTTTCAATAACCGCCTTATCGTTTTTGGTAAGGCTCGTATTCTTATCAAAAAGGTAGCTGCCGATAATCACGCTTTTAAGATATTTTTCAGTATTCTCAGCGAGGACGTCTCCCCACGTTTTACCGTCGGCAGCCTCGCTCTGCCAATATATGTCGGTGTCGTAGCACTCCTCTCCGTTCTTGGCGAGCGAAGACATAAAGTCGTATTTATAGGATGCTATAAGGTAGTTGGCTACTCCGTCCGAGAGATATACTCCTTTGTATTTCATAACCGCGTTTTTATTCTTCACTATGCCTATCGTGCCAAATACGATTCCGACAATAAGAACGCAGCCGAGGAAGGCGGCGGTGAATATCATAAACGCTTTTTTTGACCTTTGCGCGCTCGTAGGTACTACTGCGGTCTTGCTGTTATTTTTCATATCTGATTCCCTTTATTTTCTATCTTTTCTTGGGGTTTACCCCGTAAGCGTGTGATTTTAAAGCTTCGCCGCGCCTTCTTCACTCTCCATAGCCTCAACGTACTCGGACATAATTCTCGCCGCCACGGCAGCGGGATCCTCATCCTTGCGGAGTCTGTATACTATCAGGGGAGAGCCTAGTCCGACGAAGGATAGCGAATGATTGCGCGCGAAGAGCTCAGACCACGCTGCGAGATCGGGCTTTTCCGTAACGAACGTAAGCTTCAGTCCTGAGTGCTCTATCTTCTTTATCCTTGCGCGCTCGGCAAGCGCTTTTGCGAGAGCGACATCCATAAGCCTCTCGACCGTCCTTGGCACGTCGCCGAAGCGGTCGGCAAACTCGTCGTACAGGTCGTCTCTTTCAGCCTTGGTCTCTATGAAGGATATCTTCTTATACATCTCCATTCTCGCCGCCGATGACTTTATATAGTACTCGGGTATATGAGCGGAAGCAGATATTATTATCTGCGATTCAAAACGCTCGGCAGCCGGGTCGCCTCGCTCCTCAAGCACGGCCTCATTAAGCAGCTTGACGTAAAGATCATAGCCGACGCTCTCGATATAGCCGTGCTGCTCCGCGCCTAGAAGATTGCCCGCTCCCCTGATCTCAAGGTCCCGCAGGGCGATCTTAAATCCTGCGCCGAATTCGGCAAATTCCTTTATAGCCTCAAGCCGTTTTTCCGCGACCTCGTTCAAATGCTTTCCGCGCTTATATGTGAAGTAGGCGTAAGCCTGCCTTTCACTCCTTCCCACGCGTCCGCGGATCTGATGCAGCTGAGAAAGACCGAAGCGTTCGGCATTTTCTATGACCAGGGTGTTCGCGTTGGGGAGATCGACGCCCGTTTCAATTATGGTGGTGCAGACGAGAACGTCTATCTCGCCTCTGACGAGCATCTGCCATATATCCTCAAGTTCTTCCTTTTCCATCTTGCCATGCGCGTACGTTACACGCGCCTCGGGGAGAGCGTCGGCTATCCTGCCCGCGACGAGATCTATATCCTCGATCTTATTGTATAGATACAGGGTCTGACCGCCGCGCGAATGCTCACGCCTTAAGGCGTCGATGATTATTTCATCGTCGTGCTCGAGCACGTAGGTCTGTACAGGGCGTCTCTCACCGGGCGCTTCGTCGAGCACGGATATATCGTTAATGCCGCTCATCGACATATTGAGCGTTCTGGGTATGGGGGTCGCGGAAAGCATCAGCGTGTCTACGTTTTTAGCCATCTCGCGCAATCTTTCCTTTTGCGCCACTCCAAAGCGCTGCTCCTCGTCTATGATAAGCAGTCCGAGATCGCGGAAGGCAACGTTCTTTGCGAGTATTGCGTGCGTGCCTATCAGAAGATCGACCGAGCCCTTCGCGGTCCTTGCGATGATATCCGCGCGCTCCTTCGGCTTTTTGAAGCGCGAGAGCATCTCTACGGTAACGCCATAGCCTCTCATACGTGATATAGCCGTCTGATAATGCTGGAGCGCGAGTATGGTCGTAGGAACCAGCAGAGCGACCTGCTTACCGCCCAGTATCGCCTTGAACGCGGCGCGCAGAGCGACCTCGGTTTTGCCAAATCCGACGTCACCGCATAGAAGTCTGTTCATCGGCACGCCCTTCATCATATCCTGCTTTATCTCGTTTATCGCGACGAGCTGGGAATCGGTCTCCTCGTATTCAAACTCGGCATCAAACTCCGCCTCAAGCTCGGAATCCTTCGGGAAAGCAAAGCCGGGAGTCCTCTGCCTTTCGGCATAAAGGTCTATCAGCTTCTTGGCGATATCCTTGACCGCGGCCTTGGCGCGCGACTTAGTTCTCTGCCAGCCACCGCCGCCCATCTCAGAGAGCTTGACCGTGCCGTCTTTTGCGCGGTCTCCGATGTATTTGCCTATCATTTCCAGGCGATCGCAGGGCACGAACAGCTTATCCGTACCCGCGTATTTTATAGTGATGTAATCCTTTGTAACGCCGTCGACCGTCACGGTCTCGATGCCCTCGAAAAGTCCGATACCGTAATTTGCGTGCACGACGTAGTCGCCGACCGAGAGATCAGCGTGGCTCATGATCTTCTTGCCCGCGCCGCCGACTCGCTTGAGCACGCGCTGTCTTCTGCGGTGCTGCATTATAGCCCTACCCTCATCTACGGACATCGACAGTACGGCGATCTTCGGACCGAGCAGGTCGAAGCCCTCGTAAGAGCCAACGCCAACAAATATTTCTCCGCCCGCGGCAGAGCTTATATCAAAGTCCTCGGCTCTCGCGACGTTGTGCGCGAAAATATCCGATGAGGCAAGAGCCTCCACGAGCGAATCCGCCCCCTGCGTATTCTCCGAGAGAATAAGAGTGCGATACATTCCCTTTTTCAGACTGACCAGATCCTCAACGAGCATTGAGGCGTTGCCCTGCCCGCCGTAAGAAACCGTCCTGCGCGAGCGGAAGCCAAAAAGCCCCGCAAGCTTCTCCGTGCCAACGCCGCCGGCAAAGGAGTTTACGTGCACGCATACGGCGGAGGACAGAAACTCGCGGTAAAAATTAAGGTCCGCAGAGTACTTAGCCGCGCGTGCGCTGACGGAGCCTAAAGATATCATACCGTCTCTGTCAGACGCCAGCTTTGAAATGTACTTCTCCGCGTTTTCGCGGCATCCGTTAGTGCCTACAACAATGACAACGGGCGGCTTTTCGCCTATAAAATAGTCAAAAAGACAACTATTGTTTTCGTATATAAGCCCTAAATACTTATCTCTGAAATCAAGAGCCGCAGAGCTTTCAGTCAAGGAAAGCTCGTTTTCAAGCTTAGCCCTCACCACGTCGGAGAGTGCGACGTTGGCAAGGAGCTTCTTTATCTCAGCCGCTATTTTACGCCTCGCGTCGTCATTGACAACCACCTCCAGCGCGGGAAGAAGCACCGCCTCGGTAAGCTGTGAAAGCGCTCTTTGCGATATCGGGTCGAAGGAGTCTATTCTGTCAACCTCGTCGCCGAAGAACTCAATGCGGCACGGCGCGTCGGTGTCCGCGCCCCAAAAGTCGACTATTCCGCCTCGCTTAGCAAACTGTCCGCGGCTCTCGACCGAGTCGACCAAGGCAAATCCCATCGCGACCAGCTTTTGCGCAAGAGTCTCCGGAGCTATCTCGTCACCGAGCCTTACGTAGAGCGAGAGCGACGCCAAAGACTCCCTTGGCATAGTGTATCCAAGCGCCGCCATAGGCGTGGTAACGACCGCATCGAGCGAGCCTGCCGCAACCGATGTCAGCACGAGTAGCCTCTCACGGTCGACGTCGTGGGAGGCTGAAATGTTATGAAATACCGGCTCGCGCGGCTTATATTCCGCGGCGCGGAGTCCCGCGCGAAAAAGCGTTGACGCAGTCTCGCTTCTCTCGGTGTCATCCGCCGTCAGAATAAGGATCGGCCGCCCCGTAAGCGCGCGTGCCTCTGCTACCGCCTCGGTAACGAAGGCGTCCGACGCGCCGCCTGACAAGCCGTTTATGACTATCGGAAGCGGCGTTCTTGCCTTAACATCGGCGGCGAGACATTCGGCGAAGGCGCCAAACTCTCTGTCCTGACGAATTATTTTTGATATATTCATTTTTTCTCCGTTGAGAAGGTTATCTACTTAGAATACCTCTGCATCGCGTCGTCGATCTTGCCCTCGGCGATAAGTCTCGCCGCAGAGAAAATATCTTCGCGTCTTGCGTCTATAAGGTCGCCGTGCTCCTTCGGGAGCTTGCCGAGAACCCAATCCGCAAGGTCGTACTCGGGCGAGGGCTTCTTGCCGACTCCGATCTTGACCCTCGGGAAGTCCTCGGAGGCAAGGTGAGCGATAACGCTCTTAAGACCGTTGTGACCTCCGGCAGAGCCCTTGCGGCGTATTCTTATAATACCGGGCTCGAAGCTGATCTCATCGTGCAAAACCAATACACGCTCCGGGGGGATCTTGTAAAAAGCCGCAGCCTCTCCTATCGCGACACCCGAATTATTCATAAAGGTATCGGGCTTCATAAGCAGGACTCTTACCTCGCCAAGCTTGACCTCGCACGTGAGCGCATGAAACTTGGCGCGGTCAATACGCACGCCCAGCGTCTCGGCAATATAGTCTATGGCAACGAAGCCAACGTTATGACGCGTCTTCGCATATTGCGTGCCGGGGTTGCCAAGACCGGCTATGATGAAGCTGACGGGTGTCTGATCCGCCTTCTTTTCTATCTTCTTGAAAAGGTCAAAAATATTACTCATTTTTCCTCTTTTTCTATCTCATCAAGCTCGCTTAACCAAACCGCCGAGGAAGCATCGGACGGCATAGAAAGCGCCCCTCTCGGAGATACCGAGATACAACTGACCTTAGGTCCGTCGGGTAAGCAAGAACGCTTGAACTGCTGACTGATAAAGCGACGCACAAATACGCGAAGCCAACCTAAAATCGTCTCATTATCGTAAACGCCGTCAAAGACTTTTTTCGCGAGCTCGTAAATCTCACGCGGAGACATGCCGCCGTTCAGCGTATAATATATGAAGAAATCGTGCAGTTCGTAAGGGCCTACAAGCTCCTCGGTGCACTGTGCTATCTCTCCGTCCTTCGGAGGCAAAAGCTCGGGAGAGACGGGAGTCGCCAGTATATCGTCAAGCACATCGGAGATCCCGGCGTTCACCTGCCTTGACTCCGCGGAGTACACCTCAACAATACGTCGCACCATCGTCTTGGGCACGGAGGCGTTTACGGCGTACATCGACATATGGTCGCCGTTGTAGGTTGCCCAGCCGAGAACAAGCTCTGAAAGGTCGCCCGTGCCAACCACGAGACCGCCTGTCATATTTGCGATATCCATAAGCACCTGAGTTCTCTCACGCGCCTGAGCGTTCTCGTAGGTAACGTCGGGTGTCACGCCGTCGTGACCGATATCCTCAAGATGCTGTGTCACGCTCTTTTTTATATCTACCGTGCGGAAGCTGATGCCGAGCGCCTCGGAAAGCTTCTCCGCGTTGGATTTCGTTCTTTTCGTAGTGCCGAAGCATGGCATCGTAACGCCTATTACGTTCCTTCTGTCCATACCGAGAATATCTGCAGCTCTCGCGCACACAAGAAGTGCCAGAGTCGAATCAAGACCGCCGGAAACACCGATGATCATGCTCTTCGAGTATGAGCGCTCAATTCTTGCCGCGAGCGCACGGGACTGTATCTCAAGTGCCTCAAGGCACGCCTCTCTCTGATCCTCCTCCTTGCGGGGCAAGAATGGGTTTTGAGAAAGCTCTCCGGCTCCGCTAAAATCATAGAAGCTGCAATCGTTTTCCTTAAGAGGTGCCTTGCCGATCCTGACGTCAGCTACCGCAAGGGTGTCATGGGCAAACGGCAACGACTCGGCAAGTATCTCTCCGCGATCGGCGATGATATTGTGAGCGGAATACACGGCATCCGTGGTACTCTCGCCTATTCCCGCATTAACGAAGATACAAGCGTCTTCGCCAAGATACGAAAGGCTTTTCGCAACGAAAAGATCTGTTTTTCTTTCCATCACGACAGCCTCTTTTGCTCTGGGGAAAACGAAGATATCCGACGCCGTGAAGGAGTCGGGCTCACCCCACACAGAGACCTTGGCACCTGCAAACGGAAGATCAACACGGCGCTTTTTCGATATCTTGACACTGTATCCCGCGTACTGAATTTTCCCTTTCAAGCGGTCGGGCGTGTTAAAATATCTGCCGTCCGCATCACCGGGGACAAGTCCGATCAGGCTTCCGCGATACACCGCAGCAATACAGTTATAAAGTCCATCATCGAGCTGTGCGGGGACACCGATAAGGCTTACCATATCAAGACTTGCGGTAGCTTCAATATATTCCGTAAGAGCGTGCTCTGCCCGATCAAGAAGCGGAGCAAATCTGAAAAGATCCCCGCAGGTTGCGCCCGTCAAGGTGAGCTCGGGGAACGCGAGCACTCTTACGCCAAGGTCAGCCGCCCTTTTTGCCTCTTTTACACAAGCGCAGACGTTGAAAGCGACGTCACCGATCCTTATACGCGGCGATACGGCTCCGACCTTGACGGTGCTATTCTTTATGACCTTGTTTTCGGTCTTCATATCAGTTCTCCTTTATGAGAATAAGCTCCTTTGCGTAGGGCAGATTCTCAATAGCCTCGCAAAGCACGTGCCACTCAGCAAGCTTGTGATGGCGGCGCGCGTAATAGATATTGATGAGCACCTCGTAATTAAGCGTAACCGTCCTCATCTGATTATAGGAGGTAGGCAAAAGCTGAATTATGTTGTGCCAATGAGTCTTGTCCTTGGTCTCGTTATACTTAACACGCTCCCCCTCCAGAAAGGCGATGAGCGAGTCGAGCTGAGCAATAGCCGCATCGCTCATACTGTCGCACGAGAAGTCCTCGCGCCCGATCTGCTTTGCGTGTATCTTATGCATGGTAGAGCAGGAATTTGCCACCGTGCCAACCTTGTAGGTATCAAACTCCTTCCACCAATAGAACGGAGCCGTGATATCCATAGACACGATTATCTGACGAAGATACTTTCTGTGATCGCTGCCCGCAACCGCGAGTCTGTGCGCCAAAGAGAGATCGCTCTCGCCGAGCACGAAATTTCCGTTCTCATCATAGTAAGAATCCATCTTTGCCCAGCTGTTCATGGGGTTTCTCGCTCCCCTTATAGCGTTCTCCATATTCATAACGGAAATTCTTTCAACCGTAAGCATTTTAAAATCCCCCTTCAATATGCCGGATGCGTCCTTGCGCGTTATTACATTATATTTTAGCACATATAAGGAATAAAGTCAATTATATTTATATATTTTAAGCGCAGAGAGCCCGAAATAAACGGGAATGAGCCGCTGAAAAATCCGTCCGGTCAAGGCTTCAATAAAAAAGACTAAAGAGGTGGAAATCCGAGAATTTCCACCTCTTTCTCAATAAAACTTATATTTTGGGGCTGTTTTTATTATTGGTTTTACATAACAGAATGGACTATCGTAAATACGACAGCAACCAAAAGCATAGCGCCGCCGACAACGAAGAAATACATAATATCCTTCGCCGATCTGCTATCCTGCTTTCTCACCTTGTAGTCGTAGAACCTCTCGTCGACTGTTTTATTGAACGGGACGAGCGCGCGGGCACATCTGCCCAGAGCATACGTGATTCCGTCAAAAATTCCCGTTTTGGATATCCACATCATTACGCCGATCATAAGGATAAGGACTCCGGGAATCGTAAAAGCGTCTGCCAAATACAGCACCCTGAGTGTCTTATCGGTAGTATCAAAGAAGCCTCTGTTCACAAGAACAAAAAGAAGTATTGATATCCCGATAAACGACGTTATGCCGTATTTTGCTAAGAGTTTTTTACATTTCTCATCCATTTTGCAGCTGTTCCTTATACTTGATCTCCTCCGCATCATTGCAATATACGAAGTGCCCGGGAGCAACCTCACGCATCGAGGGCTTATCCACGGTGTAGTCGTGCTCAGCTATGGAATTGTAGGTTATTCTCGTACGGGTCTTCTCCGAGATAGGATCGGGAAGCGGGATAGCCGAAAGAAGCGACTTGGTATAAGGATGGAGAGGATGAGCAAAGAGCTCGTCAGAGGATGCAAGCTCAACCATCTTACCGAAGTACATAACGCCGATCCTATCGGAGAAGTACTTAACGACGGAAAGGTCGTGAGCAATGAAGAGGATCGTCAGACCGAGTTTTTCCTTAAGATCGTTAAGAAGGTTTATAACCTGCGCCTGAATAGAAACGTCAAGGGCGGATACGGGCTCATCGGCAATGATCATCTCGGGGTTCATAATAACCGAGCGCGCGATACCGATACGCTGCTTCTGTCCGCCGGAGAACTCGTGAGGATATCTGCCCGCGTGCTCTCTTACGAGGCCTACGAGCTCAAGGATCTCATACACCTTCTGATTGATATACTCCTGATCCTTTATTCCGTTGATAACAAGTCCCTCCGCAATTATCTCTCTTACCGTCATACGAGGGTTGAGAGACGCAACGGGATCCTGGAATATCATCTGAATCTGGGTTACGAGCCTCGTGTTCTTGGCTATGTGTCTCTCCTTCTTATATTCCTTGGTCAAGGAAGCGAGCTTCTCTGCGTCGCCCGACTCCTTTGCCGCGGAAATAAGGGGGAGATACTTTTCGTCAAGCTCCTTCACGAGCTTTGCCGCATATTCGCGGTCAACGTGCTTCTGATCGTGGCGAGCCTTGGCTATTTCCTGCTTATTCTCGGCGATCACAGCGGCGAGCTTCGCCTTTACAGCGGCGATCTTCTCGTCGTTTGCGGCCTTGTTGTCGGGATTTGCCTTAGTATCGGCAAGTATGGGAGCGATCTCAGCCTTAGCCTGCTGTCTCGCCGCCTTTATGGCGTCAACGTAGGTTCTCGTGCCTGCGCAGATCCTCTGTCCCTTGAAGTAAATATTACCGCCGGTAATATTGTAAATCTTGATAATGGAGCGGCCCGTGGTGGTTTTTCCGCATCCGGACTCACCAACGAGACCGAAAACCTCACCCTTCTTTATATCAAAGGAGACGTGGTCAACGGCGTGCAGCTCACGCTTGCCCATGGGGAAATACTGACAGAGATCTTCAACTCTGAGGAGCGGTTCTGCGTTTACGTTAAGCTTTTCACTCATTATTATGACCTCCGTTCTTCATTCTTTCTATACGCTGGGTAATGATCTTTGGGATCTCAACCTTGGGTGCGTCGGGATGAAGCAGCCAGGTCGCCGCATAGTGGGTATCCGAGACCTTGAACATAGGCGGCTGCTCCTCAAAGTCTATCTTAAGCGCGTACTTGTTACGCGCCGCAAAGGCGTCGCCCTTGGGGGGATAGATCATGTTGGGAGGAGTGCCGGGGATAGCATCGAGCTTTTCGTTGGTATCAAGGTCGGGCATGGAGGAAAGAAGCGCCCAGGTGTAAGGATGACGCGGATCGTAGAACACGTCCTCGCTCGTGCCCTGCTCTACTATCTTACCTGCGTACATAACCGCGATTCTGTCCGCCATGTTAGCAACTACGCCAAGATCGTGCGTAATGAATATAACCGAGAGATTTCTCTCCTTCTTGAGCTTGTTGATAAGCTCAAGGATCTGCGCCTGAATGGTAACGTCAAGCGCGGTGGTGGGCTCGTCACAGATAAGGATATCGGGGTTAGCCGCGAGAGCTATCGCGATAACGATTCTCTGTCTCATACCGCCCGAGAACTCGAAGGGATACTGGTTATAACGGATACGGGGCTCGGGAATACCGACCTCCTCCATAAGCTTTATAGCCTTTTCCTTAGCGAGCTGCTTGGTTACACGGTATACCACCTGAGAAGCCTTATCCTTAAAGAAATCAACGAGAGCCACTGACATCTTATCAAAGTCAACCGACTCAGCCGCCGCAACGTCGGCAACGTACTTGTCGTAAAGGCGCTCGATAACAAGCGCGATATTATCCTTGAGATCATCGAGCTCAAAGATCGCCATGGGAACTACCTTCCAGTCCACAGTCTTGCCGCGAGCTATAAGAGCGTCGCGCTTTGCCGACTGCTTCGCGAAGCGCTTTTCCTCCTTCTCGTTATGAGTGATGGATGAGAAATACTTGCTCACAGCAGCGCTCAAGCTGCTGTTAAAGGTATACGCTATGCTATCCTTATTGAACTGAAGATGATCAATGGATTCTGCCAGACCGGCGCTGAGCTCATTGATCTTGGCAGCAGCCTCCGCTTTGGTAAATTCATTCTCAAGGAAGAACGTCTTTGCATCGGAAAGCATGGGAATAAGCTTCTTCTTGCCCTCCAAGGACTTGTCGAAGCTGTTGATAATAGCCGCCTTCTCAAGCTCCAGGAATCTGACCATAAAGTTATCCATGAGGAAGGTAAGAGCCTTTTCGTTAAGTCCCTCAATGTCCTTGCCGTCGAGGACAGCCTCTGGGTTCTTGTACTTGTAATAACCTATGCGGAAGAAGTTGGGACGTACGCCGGAATTAAGCTTCACAAGGAAATCTGAAAGCTTGTCGAGCACGCCAACGACATTTTCGGGGATCTCGAGAACAACGCCGTCCTCGGTCTTGGGAGCAACGTATCCGGACTTGATCGTGTTAAGCTCGGATATGAATGCCTCGATCTCCGAATTGTGCTCGGAGGTAAGGAAGGGGTCCTTGATACCCTTGAGCTGAGCTGCCACATATGAGAGCACCGACTTAACGTCGACCCTCTGCCTTTTATTGATAAGGAAGACCTTGTCAGCGATATAGCCTACAAGCTCCTCGGAATGAGTGAGAGCTGTGTTGTACGAGTTCTCAAGCTGGATAGCCTCGATATTGAACTTGTCAAACGTAGTTATGAGCTCGTCGATCTCGGCGTTTACCGTCTCGTTATTACCGGTAGCCTCGATCATATTAGTCTTAAGAACCTCGAGCATCTGATTGAACTCAATTCTGCCCATCTTTCTGCTGAGCTTGTTCTTAAGAAGCATAGCCTCGGTTATCTGTTTTCCGATCTTAACTATGGGGTCAAGAGAGGAAAGCGGATCCTGGAAGATCATAGAGATCTTATCGCCGCGGATCTTACACATTTCCTCCTCGGATATCTTGAGAAGATCCATACCGGAGTAAAGTATCTCACCGCTCTCCACGATGGAGTTGCCCGCAAGAATACCGAGCACCGCCTTAGAGGTAACCGACTTACCCGATCCGGATTCACCGACTATCGCGAGAGTTTCTCCCTTCTCAAGATTAAAGGATATATTTCTTACAGCCTTAACGGTACCGTTATTGGTGCGGAAGGAGATTTTTAAATTTTTAACTTCAAGAATATTACTCATATTATTCCTCCACTCCTCTCAGCGACGGATTGAACGCGTCGCGAAGACCGTTACCGAACAGGTTAAAGCATATCATAAGAAGCGAAATTATCGTTGCCGGGAACAGCATAAGATGAGGCACCGAGGTCCAGATGGACGACGCGTCGGAAAGCAAGGTACCGAGCGAGGTCGTCGTAGTGCCGCCAAGGTTAACTATACCAAGGTAGGAAAGCATGGACTCCGAGAATATAACGCCGGGTATCGCAAGAACGGACGAGGTAACTATCGTACCAAGAGTATTGGGGAAAATATGCTTCATTATAATTCTTCTGTCCTTAGCTCCGAGAGTTCTCGCAGCCATAACGTATTCCTGATTCTTGAAACGGTAGAACTGAGTTCTTACAAGGCTCGCCGTTCCTATCCAACCCGTGAGCACGAAAGCAAACAGTAAGCTTGGTATCGCGCCGACCTTTGACGCCAAATGCATCTGGAACAGGGTCGAAACGACGACGAAGGGAATACCGGATAGGATATAGCTGATAAATTCCATTACAAGATCCGCGGTTCCGCCGTAGTAGCCCTCAATGGCACCGTACACAGCGCCGATAATAAAGTTGATGACGAATATACATACCGAAAGGATAAGGCTGAGTCTGGTACCTATCGCCAGGCGATAAGCAAGATCGTAGCCAACGCTGTCGGTTCCGAATATAAACTGAGGCTCGTTGCCGTTGTGCTGATAACGGTAATAGTTGTAATAAAGCACCCTGACCATATACATCGCGGTCTCGTGCGTGCCTCCGCCGGAGTACTCGTAATACACGAGGCTGCCGTCCTCGTCACGCATATAGTTATCAACGAGCGCTACCTCGGAGATGTCGTCGTACTTTATCACGGTGGCAGTACCCGACGAATTGATACGCACGGGCGCGCCCTTGGAATTCGTCTTATACCACCAGTTAGGATCAGATTTTCCCGTGGTCGAGTAATAGAAGTTATACTCGTTTTTAGCTATCATAGGATAGAGGACCTGGATTCCGGTCTCCTCCTGCCAGTTAAGAATATTCTGGTATTCCGCTTGCTCGACTTCTACATATTTGAAGCCGACCTGAAGATAAGTGTCGATCTTAGCCTCGTAGAAGAGGGTCTCGTTTTTACCCTGCTGAACGGTATAAGAATCCTTGATCTTCTTAACGGGCTGAAGAGCGTCGCCCGAGTCAATAGCCTCGCCGATGGTCGGGATGTCCTCCAGATCATCCAACGAGCCTATACCGATAGCGGCAAACTGTATCAGCGCGGTATCGCGGAAATCACTAGTGGTGCATCCGGTCGCGATGCCGAACTTGGAAAGGAAAAGATTTCTCGATGTCTTCTGCTTATAGGTCGTGTCAGCAACGGTTCCGCTGTCGTTTACGTTGAAGAAAGGCACTATTACCGCAAACAATACTATACAAATAATGATGATCGCCGCTACGATAGACGCCTTATTCTTACAAAAGCGGTTCCACGCGTCGTGAAAATAACCGATAGGCTTGTCTTCAAATTTCTGATCCCTGATCTTTTCGCCGGTGTTTGCAAACGCGAATTTTTCCTTAGGGATCGAGCTAATATTCAATTCTTTTGCCATATTATTTCTCTCCCATTCTTATTCTAGGATCAATGAAGCCGTAGCTTATATCAACGACTATACCCGCAAGAAGTCCTACGAAGGTGTAGAAAATACTGTCCAGCATAAATACGTCGTAGTCGAGCTGCTGAACAGCCTTGATATAAAGCTGTCCGATGCCGGGTATCGCGAATATAGACTCTATGATCATCGAGCCGCTGAGAATACTGATAAAGCTCGAAATGATCATAGGAAGTATCGGTACCATCGCGTTCTTGAGCGCGTGGCGGGTGGTAGCCTGAGTGCGTGTCAATCCCTTGGTGCGCGCAAGAAGCATATAATCCGAGGTAAGCGTCTCGGTAAGCTCGGCTCTGGTGAATCGGGTAAGACCCGCGATAGTACCAAAGGAAAGCGCAAGGATCGGAGGTATCATACTGAAGAACATCTTGCCCGTAAAATACGAGCCGCCGGCGTCGGCAAGCGAATATATCGTCGCCGGGAACCACCTGAGCTTGAAATACAGGAAGTACTGTACCAGGAATGCGTACACGTAGCTGGGTACGGATACGAAAAGCATGACCATCGTGCTTATAAGATGGTCCTGCCACTTATTCTTCTTTATCGCGGCGTAGATGCCGTAGGCAATACCGAGAGGTATGGACACCAAAAGAGAATAAAGATTAACGAGAACGGTGGGAAGTAAACGGGGGAAGAACACCTCGGTTACAGGGTAAGTGGACTTTATCTTCCAGGACGTGCCGAAATCGAACTCGGTGAAGATATCCCTGAGATATATACCGTACTGCACGAGTATAGGCTTTTTGTAGCCTCTTGCTTCCCATATTTCCTGAATAATCTGCTCCTGCGCGCTATTTACTCCCTCAGGGGGAACCATGGGTAAAAGTCTGATCAATACGAAGCATATCGTCGTAATACAGAATAATGCTATGAGCATAAGTATCAGTCTTTTAATTACGTACTTAATCATTTTTAAATCCTTTCATAGAGTTTTTCCCGAGAAACGCGCGAGAGTGCGCACGGGACAGAGTAACAGCTCCGCGTCCAAATACGGAACTTGGGCGTGGGGACGTTAACCTGACCGCGCCGTAAGCATTTTTTTACATAAAAACGCTGTAATATTACGATCCTATTTTCCCCGGTAAAAAACGCAAACAATGGGAGAATATTGAAATTCTCCCATTATTCGCAATAAAGTCAAATTTTCAACTTATCTAATTGAAAATTACTTGTAGTTAAGAGTGCCGCCCTGCTCTGCAACGTAGTCAGCCCACTCTGCATCGCTGTAGTTCCAAGTCATAAGACGGAGACCGCCGAAGCCGTACATAATGTTGTAGTTCTCGGTGTACTCATCTACCTGGTAAGAAAGGAGCGTACAAGCGGTAGTACCTGCCATAGGAATGCAGTAGTAGAGGTTGAGGTACTTCTCCTCGAGCTGTGCAAGGATCGCAAGCTTAACTTCGTTGTTCTCGGAAGCGTACTTACCGGTACCCTCAAGCGACTGAGACCATACCTGCCATGTGAGAGTATCGGTCACGGTCTCACCCGCGGAGTTGGTGAAGGTGAGCGTGAGAGTCTCGGTCTTGGGAGACCAGCTGCCGGACTCGTGGACCTTGGTGTAATCGGGATCCATGTAGACCTGCATCATACCGAAGGGATAGAATGCTGCGCCGCCCCATGCGCCCCAACCGATAGCGTAGCTACCTGCTATAACGTCGTCGTATCTGGTCTGGAGACCGCCAACTGCCTCGAACTCGATAGTGCCGAAGCCGGAGTCCGCCATAGCCGCGTTGAGATACTGGTTAAGCTTAGCAAGCTGAGAGTTATCAGCTGCCTCAAGTGCGCCTGCCTTCCAAGCGATCTGAATCTTGATAGCCTCGCCGGAGGTGTAGAGACCTGCGGCAACGAGCTCGTCGTGAGCTGTCTTCATAAGCGCCTTAGCCTCAGTGAGGTTGTAACCGGTGATGGAGTTGTATGCGGTTTCAAGATCCTTGTAAGGAGTGCCCTCGCCGTACTGAACGCCGTAGAGGTTACAGATAGCCTGCATAGCCGCGTCAGAGCTTCTGTAAGAGGAGGACGGATCCTCGTAGATATCGTAGTAATAGAGCGAGTTCATAAGAGAGTACGCAGGCTTCCAGCCCTCGGTAACGGTTACGAAGTCAGCTCTGTTGATCGCAAGGCTCATTGCCTTACGGAAGTTGTAATTGGAAAGAACGATGGAGTTCTCGTTGTTGCTGCCTGCGTCAAGAGCAGTAAGGGTCTTCTCAGAGCAGTTGAAGAACCATCTCATAGTATAGGTCTCGTCAACTCTGTAAAGTCTGTCGGAGAGGGTGTACTCTACAAGCTCTTCAGCAGTAGGAGCGTAGTCGGTAATCTCGCCCGCAAGGAACTTAGCGTAAGCAGCTGCCTGCTCCATAACGTCGATAACGATCTTGGTGGTCTGATACTGCTGCTTCTTTTCACCGTCAACGTTGAAGCCGGTCTCGGAGTAGAGAGTGCCGTCCTCGTTTTTGGTGTAGCCGTACCAGTTCTCGTTCTGAACGAATACTACCTGCTTATCGTCCTCGAAGTTAGCGATCTTGTAAGGACCGTAGGACATGGTGGTAGCCTTGGAGGTGCCGTAAGTAGTAACGGTAAGACCGCCTTCTTCCTTCATATTTGCCTCGTAGGTAGCCTTGTGAACGATCCAGTTAGAGGTGCAAGAGGTAAGGAAGTAGTTGTACTCGTATGCATTCTCGCAAACGTAACGGATGGTGTAATCGTCAACCTTGTAAAGACCAACGGTGTCGTATTCAACCTTGTCACCGTAGCCATTGTGGTAGAAGAGGAACTCATCGTAGAAATAGTCAAGCACTACGGGCTCGCCATCAACCATAACCTTATCGTAGTTATGAGTACCGGTCTGACCTTCTTCTACACGAACATATGTTTCGTCTGCCTCAGACCAAACATACTTACCATCCTCAGCTTCAACGAAGTCCTTTTCATAAATAGAAAGGCCGAAAGCAGAAAGATAAGCATCCATTGCTTCAAGGATCGCATCCTTGTTAGAATCGGTAACCTCGATCATGCCGTATACATTAGCAGTCTTCTGAAGTTCATCGAGAGCATCGGCATCGCCATAGCCGTAATCGTTAGCAAGACCATAGAAGCTATAGCCTGCGATAGTCATATTTTCGGACTTAAGGTCGATATAAACGGTAACATCGGTAGGATCAACGCTATATTCGCTATAATAGGGGTCCTCAGGATTAGGATACACTACTACGGTAGAGTAAATAGGAGCCTCGGAGTTATAGTAATTCAAAGCGCCTGCGATAGCAGAAGAACCGGAAATGTAGTTGTTTGCACGGTAGTTTCTCATCTTGGAGCTGAGGAGCATCTGCATAGAGTAGATGTAGGTGTCAGCATTGATGGGATCGCCGTTTTCCCACTTAGCGTTGGGATTGAGCTTGATCTCATAAACGTAGCTATCGGTTACGTCAGCAGCAGTCTTGCCTGCGGGAAGAACCGCACCGTACTTAGTAAGGTCGGACTGGTGAGCAGCAGTTACGTCAGTGATGGAAGTAGCCATCTCGTAAACCCACTGATAAGTACCTTCCTCTGTGTCAAGGGGAGCAAGGTCCACAAAAGGAGATTCGATATAGCCGAGCATTGCACTGTCGGAGCTATTCTCCCAAGTGTGAGGGTTCCAGTTTGTTCCGAGCGCGGAAGCCCAGGATTTGTAAGTGTACTCATTTACAACGGTATCATCAGTGTCCTTCTTGAAAAGGCCCTTGATGAACGTGCAGCTTGCGAAGCATCCAACAAGCATAACGAGCACGAGAAGTAAGCTTATTATTTTCTTACTCATTTTTCTTTCCTCCAAAGAGTTAATTATTTATATACAGCGTCTCTCGCCAATATATACTAAGTAGTTAATGAGCTTTTCGCTCTTTTATATTATGCAGATGCGCATATTTTTACACCGCATAAATATTCATGATATTCATTTAATATTCAGGAATCCCCAAAAATAAAATGATAGCAACATTATAACCCATAAATATCGTTTTGTCAAGGTTTTTGGGTATGAGAATTTTTAATACCCCTCCTCATTTTATTCATCTATGGATTTTTAGGTTATAATTACCAAAATCCCCATTAGTATTTTGGCAATATTCACTAATTTATTCCTCCGTTTATATGCAATATACGCATATATTCATCCATACATGAATATTATGGAAGCTTTTACAAATTTTATACTATCCCTCGCGCGTCTAATATATTAGGAAGAATTTTGATTTGTTTGAAAAAATTCCTCGCGTTTTTCAACGATTTCTCTATCCTTTGCCGTAAAGGCGATTCATAAATCGCCCGTCTAAAAGCAGAACCAACTCCTCATCCGTCAGCCTTACGGCTGCCGCCTGTCTCGCTGCGGTGGGTGAGGTTGCGATGCGAAATACGAAATGCAAAATGCAAAGGTAGGGGAGGGGCTTGCCCCTCCCCTACGGATCGTGCGTAGCCGTCCCTTAATTTTGCATTTTGCATTTTTTGCGGGAGGAGCAAGCCCCTCCCCTACCTACGTATTCCGCATTTTGCATTTCGCGCTCCGCATTTCGCATTTTTCATCTCATCTACCGATAGCACCTTACCTCCTTCCTGCGACTCGAATGGAACTCGAACTCGTTCGAGCCCTTGAAAATAAGATAAAATAGAAAAAAATCCAAGCCTTTCGACTTGGATTCTCTTGGAGCGGATTACGGGTTAGCGAAATAAAAACATCTGACTGTTGTTTTTATGAGCGGTGTTCGACAAAGCAAGGAGCAAGGCGAGCCGAAGACTTGCGTAGGCGATGACTCGCGACTATGCGACTCGAATGGAACTCGAACTCGTTCGAGCCCATCAAAACAAAATAATAATAAAAAAAATCCAAGCCTTTCGACTTGGATTCTCTTGGAGCGGATTACGGGTTAGCG
>CAYWPS010000027.1:0-20614 GCA_964460165.1 uncultured Ruminococcus sp.
CTAGTACGAGTCACCACAGAACAAAAAAGCACTCCGTTTGGAGTGCTTGTTCTGTTCTGTGGTGACTCGTACGGGAATCGAACCCATGTTTTCAGCGTGAGAGGCTGATGTCTTAACCGCTTGACCAACGAGCCGTTTTTTTACATTGCTCGACTATTATACAACAAAATATTACTTTTGTCAATAGGTAATTTCAAAAAAAGCGAAAAAAATTATTTTCGTTGATACGATTGAGTTTTTTAGCAGCCAGACGCCTCGTTTTTTATAATGTTTTTCAATAAATCAAAGTCGGTAATAAAAAATAGTTTCGAGAGCTATGGCTTGGTTCAAGCGTTTTGTTCGCCGTTAAACGCTCGAAATTATATTATATTCAAAATGAAGAAATATCAGTTTTGAATCCACTATTTTGTAAATTATACTTGTCATATTTTGACGATTTGCATCCTTATCTATTTCCAATATGTGTCTCCGCTTCCAAGCATTTTGCATTGATTAAGGTGGTAATCTATGGTACAATTATCGTATGTCGCTCCTCTCCGGCAGAGCTGACCGCGCATACGGAAAGCATACTCCGGAAAATCACAGGGCGGCGAAGAAAGGAGATTTTATATGACAGAAAGGAATAAGGCACAGGCGCAGAGACTGCGATCCGGTCTCGTCGGAGGCGCTCTGGCTTTGGCGATAGGGTTATCATCGCTCGCGCCGACAAGCTCGGCTGTAAGCTCATCGGGGATAAACGATCCTAACTCCAACGCCGAGTACATAAACCTTGAAACAGGTAAAATAGAATACACTCTGCCATACATCACCACACGCTACCTATGGCAGCTGCCTCAGCGCACCGTAAGCGTTAACGGTAAGACGCTCTCCGAGCCCGCGATGATCATGAACGGTACGCTCTACCTCCCCCTGCGCGCCTTCGCAAACTCGCTTGGGAGCGCAAGCGTAAGCTACAACAAGAGCACCAAGACCGCGACCTTAAGCATGCCCGGGCTCTATCTCACCGCAACCGACGGAGGCTTCGTCACCTACGCCAACGACCGGCCGCTGTTTTCCTTCTCGCCCAACATCCTGATGAGCAACGGCAGAATGTACCTGCCCGCGTCAGCTCTCACGAAGGCGCTCGGGGTGAGCGTAACAGCACAGGATAACAGCACCGTAAGCGTATCGGGAAGCTACACTCCCCTTGCTCACGCCTCAAAATACTATCGCGATGACGAGGTGTATTGGCTCTCCAAGATAATCAGTGCGGAGAGCGGCGGCGAGTCACTTATCGGACAGATAGCCGTTGGAGACGTCATACTCAACCGTGTAAAGTCACCACTCTACCCCAACACGATCTACGGCGTAATTTTCGATAGGAAGTACGGCGTGCAGTTCAGCCCGATACTTGACGGCTCGATATATAAGGATCCCACGTATACCGCCACTCTCGCAGCAAAAATATGCCTTGAAGGAACGTCGCTCTCGGATAACGCGCTCTTCTTCCTGAATCCGCACGCCGCGCAGTCAAATTGGATAGTGAGAACGCGCGAATACGCCTATACGATCGGCGGTCACGACTTCTATTTATAATTTTTTATAAATACTCTCCGAAACCGCTTGCAAAATCCTCCGAATTGTTGTATACTGTATTCGTAATTAATAATATCCTCGGAGGATTTTAAAATGGTATACAGACTTAAGGTTGCGGGAATCGAAAGAGATCTCCCCCTCTGCCCCATCGCTGATAATCTCTATATCGGAGCATTCATTATGTTCGGTGATGTCGAGCTAACCGAAAAATGCGCGGCAGCCCTCATTGAGAAGGCGCCCGAGCACGACGTTATAATCACCGCGGAATCAAAGGGCATTCCTCTCGCTTACGAGATGTGCCGTCTTTCCGGAAAGAACCGTTACGTGCTGGCAAGAAAGTCGGTCAAGCTTTATATGAAGGACGTGGTAAAGTGCGAGACTCAATCCATCACAACGGCTGCTAAGCAGACGCTGTACATAGACGGTGACGATGCCGAATACCTCAAGGGCAAGAGAGTCCTTATTGTTGACGACGTTATTTCCACCGGAGGCTCGCTCGTTTCTCTTGAGAATCTTGTAAATCAGGCAGGCGGCAATATCATAGGAAAGATGACTGTTCTCGCAGAGGGCGAGGCAGCCGACAGAGATGATATCATCTTCCTTGAGAAGCTCCCGCTCTTTGACGGTCAGGGCAATCCCCTTGCGTAACCGCACATAAACAATACACGCTCAAAAGGCTTGCTCATCGATCGTATGGGCAAGCCTTGTTTTATTACATAAGGAGGACTATATTAATGAAGCTTAAGCGCGTTTTTCTTTACACGTGTATGCTTGTCGCTGTTCTTTTGACCTGTCTTCTTATCACCGGATGCGATACAAATGAATACACTGTAACCCTGGTAGGCGACGACCACGTCAAGCTCAGCACAGAGAAAACGACCTACCGCAAGGGTGAAACGGTAGTAGTCAACAAGGAGGTCGATCCGGGATATCACTGCAACACCGAATACGGAAATATTTCATTTTTTGACTCCTTCGAGATGCCGGGCTGTGATATAACGGTAACTGCAACGACATACGCAAAAAAATACCACATAGAGTACGTAGGCTACGGAGACGAGTACACGAGCTACGGATCACCGACCGGTGAATACACGGTAGAGGATGAGGTATCACTTCCGAATGCCGCAAAGCTTGGCTACAGCTTTGTCGGCTGGTACACCGATAAGGAGCTTACAACTCCTATTAAAAAGATTCCCAAGGGCTCGACCGGAGATATGACCCTGTACCCGAAATTCTCAATAGAAACCTATACGATGACATACCACCTACCCGATGGTGTGAGCAATAATCCCAAGAATCGAACAACTTACACCGTAGAAGAACCCGAAAAAATACACTTCTACTCCGTCGAAATGGAAGGACGTGAGTTTTTAGGCTGGTACACAAGCGAGGACCTGTCGGGCAGTAACATTACAGGAATAAGCCCCGGCTGCACGGGAAACATAGACTTGTATCCCATGTTTTTGAGCTTGGACTACACCGAGGACGGTTACCGTATATTAAGAAGCAGAGCAGACCTTGAGAGAATTTTCAAGGACGGATACGACACAGACGGCAAATACCGTCTTCTTGCCGACATCAAATTCAAGGCAGGCGAGGATACGCCCACGATACGCGGCTTTGAGGGTATATTCGACGGTAACGGACACTCAATAACCAATCTGTCAGCACCTCTGTTCAGTGGCGTATATGAAGCAAAGATAGAAAATCTCACCATCTCCGCATCCAGAACGCTCACTATGGAAGTATCGACCGATATAACCAGAAACGTGGGCTGCCTTATCGACAAAATAAGCCAAGATGAGTCGCTCACCCTGACCAATGTACATCTTGCGTCGGCGGATATAAAAATCAGTATAAAGGACCCCTTGAACTTCGGCGGTCTTATCGGAAATTCCGAATCAGCCGCGTCCTTGTATATCGAGGGATGCACGGTCACTAACCTTAACGTTGATATATTTGCAGCCGGCTCGGCTAATATAGGCGGCATCCTCGGCAGCGGTATGAGCGTATTGAAGAACTGCTCCGTCACACTGGATGAGGACGATAAGCACTCTATCGAGCTGACAAAGAGATCCAGCCATCATAAAATCGGCGGTCTGGTCGGATACGCATACGAATCATCCATCATCGACTCCTACTATGAGCAGAAGACGGGCTCGGTCTTCGAGGTATATGCTTCCGAATACTGTGCAAGCGTGACGATAGGAGGTCTTGTAGGATTCGGAAATAAAGTCAGCATTGCAAGCTCCGGCTCCTTGATATACAAGATAAACTTTGACAGCAATGCAGATGGACTCTCGGGCTTCACCCTTTATATAGCAGGTCTCGTCGGTAACACCGACGTTGTAACGATAAAGGATGCGTACGTCGAAGCCAGCGGATATCAATTTGAATACAATACCCCGTTTGAGAAGCACGGTGTTACGCTCAAATTCTACTACGGATTCTTTGCGTGCGGTATTACGGAAAGTAATATCGAAGGCACGTTCAGATCACCTAAATCCATAGTGAATAACGGTTCAACCGTATCCAGCGCATACATCGAGGATTACTTCCTCATCAGTATGCAGAATAACAGTTAGAATAAAACGTCTGCGTAACGCAAAGCACAGTGAAGACCTATTTTCCTTTTCCTCCGAAAACTTATAATCACCATTTTCTCTGCAGATACATAATATGTAAATGAGCGGTGCAACATCGCAAACATTCTTCGGAGGAACATATTATGAACAACAACTGTCTTTGCCATCTTTTCGACGATAACTGCACCTGGATCATCATCCTTGCTATCATCGTAGTTTTCTGTTGCTGCTGCAACAACTAATCATCAAAACGGCAAATAAGCCTTATTTTGACAAGTTTTATTAGCATTTGCTAATTAAAGAGAGCGAGCCTGCGCTTTTGCGCGGCTCGCTCTTTTATCATAAAATATAACAAACCGTTTTTCACTTTAGCTTTGAGGTATCAAATTCGGTAAGGCTTGAGACGAAGCCGCCGTCGTCTGCCGAGGATATATCCGCGGCAATTATCCTGTTTCTGTAAACCAGAAGATTTACGTAAACTGCGCCGTCAGAATCATAATTCGTGACCTCGTAGGCGTAATGTGTAACGCGCTTACGCTCATACTTGGTAAGGTCAAGCCCCTGCGTCTTCTGTATCTGGTTATAACCCAGTATCACGCGGTCAAAGTTTTCGGGCATGGTGAAGCTCTCCTCACGCACGGGCTCGCTCTTCACCTTGATTCCAAAGCCCTCGATAAACGAGACTCTATCCTCGTTGGTCTTCATACCGCCGTAGTTAATTTCTCTACCGCCGGCAGATGCATAAACGGTGTCGGCAGAGCCCACCGTCAACAACACGACGAGCACAGCAAGACAAAGAAATATGCAAGCAAAAAATTTCAGAGTTGACGCCCTGATGGAATATATAAACATGATCCCTCCGTATAAAAGCGGCAAGCCGCCGATTCGGATCGTAGAGACCGAGGCATCAGTGCATATCCTCTTACAAAAATGGAAAGCCTCCCGTTCCGCTTACTTAAGCATATTCGGGAGACTTTTCGATTATTCCACTATACAATCAATCACTCTTTTTTTGAAGCGATGGTTGCAAAATTATAGGATGCGCTGATACCCGCGAGCACAAGGAATATACATATCACGTAATGCAAGGGGGACGAGGGGACAGAGATGAGCTCAAGCGAAGCGCCGAGCATACTGGCATCCTTCATCGTCGAAACATAGACAGTGGGCAGCGAGCCGATAATGAATCCTATTATTGCAAAATAAGTACCGCGAGGATATCTCTCGAGCAGGTGCTTCATCAGCACCGATATAAGAAGGAATCCTACCGCCATACCCGCCGCGCAAGTGCCGAGAACGAGTATGCATCTGCCAAGCTCGGAAAAGCGCAAAAGATGATCGGTTATAAGCCTTACTAACGGATTGTAGTATCCGAGGATAAGGAGCATCATGCTGCCGGATATTCCCGGCACAACGAGAGCGCATGAGCCAAGAGCACCCACAAGAAACAGAAGAACGTATCCGCCGAAGTTAAGACTAAAAAGATCCACCTCAGCACCTATCGGTATAAAGCACATAAGAGCCGCCAGCACAAGCGGAACGGCAAACGCAGTCATATTCTTTGCCGTGGGTCTTCCCTGCACCTTCTGCGAAAGCGAGGGCAGTCCGCCTATAGCAAGTCCGACGAACAGCGATACCGTAGGTAGCGGAAATCTCTCAAGCATATATCCTATCGGGAAAAGGAGAGAAGCGGCACCGGCAAGCAGTCCGAGACCTATCGGCAAAAGAGTGATGATGCTCTTTTTCAGCTCCTTGAAAATATTTGCTATCGCGCCTATAAGCTTATCGTATATTCCCAGTATAGCGGCAACCGAGCCGCCCGAGAAGCCGGGAATTATAAAGGCGACGCCGATGCACACGCCTGCCAAGAAGTCGCGAAGAACGCCACCGCAGCGTTTTTCTACCGTTTTATCGGCATTTTGCACGTCATAATCTTTATTTTCTTCCATTTTGGCTTCCTTTCATAATTTGTGAGAATTATTCTTCCTTGCCGTCAAAAAATACGAGAGCGGATATCGCGCTCATCGCGCTTGCGAAAATGAAAAGAACGCCAAGCTGACCGAGCAGATCGGTAACAAAGGGCTTGCCTGCCTCGGGATGCCAGACAAGAGTGATGCCGTCGTCGGTCACGAAGTGGAAGAAGAAGTATGCTATCGCCAGAACACACACGCCGATTATCAGCGTTATGAGCGACAGCTTAAGAAGCTTTCGTTTAGTCATATTGTCCTCTTTAGTATTGGTTTATTTTCCGATTTCATACCTTCTTAAGAAGTACGACGCGGTACAGCTCTATGCGTGGCACATGCCGTTCACCTTATTATCGCCATAGGGAGAGAATCCGGGATCGCCGGGAACGTATGCCTTCTTATTTCCGGAAGATTTTCGCCTGCTCTTTTTAAGAAGTATCCGTTCATACCGCGCCTCAATCAATATCGTAAGAATGTATATCTATTCCTTTTGACTCAAGCAGAGCCATAAGCTCTTTTTTCTTCAGTCTGTCGCCCTTGACGAAGCAGCTCATACCGCTCTTTCTGCCGTCGTAGGTCTTAACGCGTATGTCAAACGAGCCGTAACCCACGTGGAGCGATACCGACTTGATCTCATCAAACGAAAAACGCTCCGGCTCTTTTTTATAAAGAACGATCGCTCCGTCAATAACCTCGATCGCGATGCCGCTTTTGGTAACGTACAGAATAAAGAGGTAGACCGTGACGCCCGCGGTAAGACCGAGCAGAATCGTAACGTATATATCAGCCACGGACAGCACGTTAAGACCCACGTTAAGAGCAGTGATAAGGGCAAACAAGGCTATAAATACAAGCGAATACGCCCTTGAGTGATAAGCCTCAAATTCCTTGTTCACCGCTTATACCTCGGCTTTCTCACGGCTCCGCTCTGCGGGCTCAGGCTGTCCGTCCGAAGCTTTGCCGGCGGAGTCTTCTTCAGTATCTGCCGCACCTTCGGGCTCTCCGCTATCACAAGGAGAGGCATCCGTCCCCGGTACGAGCTCACTTGCCTGATCTTCAGCGTTATGTACGGGCTCTTCCTCGGTACCATCGGAAGCGCTTACGGACTCGCCATCGGTCTTTTTCCCGCGCTTGAGGAACGTAAAGGAGCTCTTTTTATCATCATCAAGATCAAAGGGCTCATCATCCCCCTCGGGATAGATCATAGCGCCGTTATCAAGCATGCCGCGCAAGAGCGAGGAGAGCTCATCCGCCTGTTCCTTTGAGTAGCTGACGATCTGCACGCTCCGCTTACCCTTGCCGATATAAATAATGATCTTGTATACGTTAGCTCCGTTGCTATCCTTTGAGGTGTTTACGTCAATGTAATTAACATCCTCGAATTTATACTGAATTCTAAACGGATTGTAAACGTTTATTTGCATATTCGGCGAATCAAGTGTAATTTTACCGAATATCATATTTGCGAAGGAGTGAAGCACGCCAACGATCAAAAGCAGAAACGCAATCCAGAACAGAGGAAGCCCCCACGCATCCTTAAGCGTGATCATAGCGGCTATCGAGAGCAAGAGAATTATTCCGCCAAGAACTCCTGCCGCTATGGTGGATCGATTTCTTATCACTACTAGATCGCCGCAATTGGATATTGAGAGATTTTTTCTCTCGCGCGGCGTTTTTCTATTTTTCGGTGTTTTTTTATTTTTCGCCGTTTTTTTCTTACTCATTAATTTCTCCTTGCCCGACGGTCGCCTCGTCCGTCACGTCGGATCCGGCATGCAGCGCCTCCCCGGGCTCCGCGTCGGTTTGCGCGGCAATTACTCCTTCGCTGTCAGCCGTCCGCGCGGGATCAGCAGTCTCGTGATCGAAAAATCTGGCGGTAATGCGGTCAAGCATAGCCACGCACTGCATTCCCACCGTAAGGACTAACACGACCCCGAAGTAGTAAGCGGTGAGCGTTGCCCAGAAGCTGCCGAATATATCTATCATATATATGGATGCCGATCCGTAAGGATCCATACCGAAGTGTCCCTTGTGATATACGAAGTTAAGAATAACACCGAAGGTGATTATCGAAAGAGTGAAGACGACGGATCTTACCCAATGCTTAAAATCCGCCTTCACCTGATGCGAAAGCACGAGATATATACCAAAGAGTGAGCAGACCATGTGCGCCACCGCCTCGCTGGTGTAAATGAAGCTCGCCTCGGTGTTAAAATTGAAGATGTAATCGTGCTCGGGGCTTATCAGCATAGCCAGAAACATTCCCATGCTGAGAAAGGCTATCGCGCTGTAAGCGTAATTTCTGACCCGCTCGTTCATAAACGGAGCGAGAAGGATCATTGTGAACATAAGCGGACTGATGTTGCCGAGCGTCATCCAGCCGTCACTGAGCCACCCCTTCTGATAGGCTGCGTAGTTCCAACAGGAATAGGCGATAAAGTCGGCGACCAAGAAAACTATATTGCCCACCTTAACGTTCAGTTTGGAGCGGTAAAAGCACATTAACGATACGGTCACGAAAAATATAAACGTGAAAATACCGAGTACGACGGTCATATCCATAGGCGCAACCTCACGACAGCCATCCGTGCTTTTCTTCGGTCTCCGTCTCCTCCGGCTCGGTCTCCGCGGGGACGTATTCCCACTCGATCTTGGACGATCCGCTCCAATTTTCCGACCAGCTCTCCGGCTTTTCCTCCTCATTCAGTGAGACGTAGACCGTAAGCTCCTCATTATCAAACGCGAGCTCGCCTATATTTTCAAGAGTCACGGGAAGGATGACCTCGGTAAGCGAGGTACAACCGGAAAATACGCCGTCGCCAAGGGTCCTGAGTCCGGCCAAAACAGTCTGCGCGGTCTCGGACTCGTCGTTCTCGCCGGCGGTTTCGTCATCCTCGCCAACAGACCTCTCCGCAGTCTCAAAGGTTATCTTTTCAAGAGACGTACAGCCCGCGAACGCGCCCGCCTCAATCACTTCGACAGTAGAGGGTATTACTACCTCCTTAAGAGACGTACAGCCCGCGAACGCGCCTGCCGGGATCACCTTAAGGCTTTCCGGAATTACTATCGTCTCAAGGCTGACGCAGTCCTTGAACGCGTTTTTGCCAAGCTTGGCAAGAGTGCCGGGAAGCTCTACCGCTACAAGAGAATCACAACCCTCAAAGACGCCTTCGCCGATCGAAAGTATACCGTCAAGCATATGTATGTAGGTTATGCCGTCACAGTTGCTGAACGCGCCGTCCTTTATACCGAGAACCTTCTTGCTATTGTAGTAAACTCCGACGTAAACGTCTCCCACAAGATCCGGGAAGCAGCCTTTGATCACGCAGTAATTACTGTTTTCCTCCATCTCATAGTCAAAGCCTACGCTGGTCTCCCATTCCCAGACCGCCTTGATAACCACGTCTTTGGTTATCTGCTTATACGACGCGCTCCAGGCGTAAAGATAACATCCGTCCTTCGCGACGGTAGGAGGGGTTGCGCTTTGCCCCTGCTGTACTACCTGCTCAACCTCACCGGAGATCAGCGTTCCGCCGTTGAGATCAAACCTCACCGTATAGGTCTTCTTACCCGCAAAGAAGATAAGGATCAATATTACGGCGATGGTGACAAACTCAACGCCGAGTATTATACCAAGCTTAATTTTTTCTTTCATTTTCGTTTTCCTTTCGCATTATAGCAGGTGCGGGATAATTAGCGTAAATTTCGCCGCACTGTAACCAATGATGCAAAAATCATGATGTCTGAATATATTTTGCTAACTTTAGCTTACCAAATTCCCCAAACGAGCCATATAAACAGATATCCCGAGAGGACGGCAGTGAGAGTAAACGGAACGCTTATTTTCATAAAATCGCTCGCCTTCACCTCGTAACCTTCCTTTCTCAGAATACCGATACCGGTTATGTTTGCGCTCGCGCCGATCGGAGTGATATTACCGCCGAGAGTCGCGCCGATGAGAAGACCGAAGCAAAGCACGTACTGATCAACGCCCATAGCCGACGCAACGCCGCCGACAACGGGAAGCATAGTAAGAGTGTAAGGAATATTATCAACGAATGCCGATACGATAACCGACACAAACACGATGATCGTATACATAAGAAACAGACTGCTGCCGCCAACGGATGCCAGCGCCGTCGCAAGCTTGTCGATAACGCCCGCGCTCGTGATACCCTGAATTACCACGAACAAAGACGCGAGAAGAAGTATCGTCTGATAATCCATCTCCTTAAACACGAGCTTAAGCGAGTCGATATTTTTATGTCGTATGAGGTCGATGATTATGCCTGCGGCAAGGAGAGTCATACAGATAAGACCGTTTCTGTGCTCGTAAACGGTAAGCCAGAAGCCGCCCGCCGGAGCCTTTAAGAAGGATGCGAGAATAAGAAGAACGATCACGCCGCCCATAAGGAAGGAGGGCACGTAGTCCTCAACTACGGTCTTATCGGAAAGGGTGAGCTTTGCCGTCTCCTTGCGGAATAAGTAAAGAAGTATAAAAAGCGTCAGCGCCGCGCCGAGCTCTACCGCCCAGAAGATACCGGGTCTGCCCTTGAATACGAAGAAATCGAAGAAGGTCATACCAAGGTGTCCGCCAAGAAGAATCGAGGTCGTGTCACCGACGAGAGTCGCCGCTCCCTGAAGATTAGAGGATATCGCGATAGCAATGATCGGGAATACGGGCGACATATTCTGCTTCTTGCATACCGCGAGAGCTATGGGAGCTATCATAAGCACCGTCGCAACGTTGTCTACGAAGGCGGAAACTATGCCCGCGAGAAACGCCATTGCCACGATAGCGGTCTTGACGCTCTTGAATTTTGACAACAGGACATCAGCGATAAGCATAGGCATCTTTGACTCGATAAACAGCGTTACTATACCCATAGTGCCCGCTATCATCATAAGCACGTTAAAGTCGATCCCTCTTATAGAATCGAGGACGGAATACTCGACGTCGCGGCAGATAAAGGATAGCCATACCGTGAATACGACCGCCGAGCCAAGCGCAACGTATGCTCTGTACTTCGGAAGCGTGAAGAGAAGAACGTACGTCACCGCGAAGAGAATTAATGCGATTACAAAGGTGTTCATTTTTTGCGCCTTTCGTTATATATTTTTTATTTAAATCACGTTGATCTGACACATTTTCATCGTGGCAAGAGCGGCAGCGTGCGTGTCGGGCGTTACTCCGGCACAGCAGGATGCGTCAACCGCGATCTCCAGCTCGGGAAAATGAGCCTTGATAAGCAGGGCGTTGCTGACAACGCAGATATCGGTGCAGAGTCCGACAAGCTCTATCTCGTCGGGATGCTTGTCCTCAAGATAAGCGACGAGCTCGGTCGAGCCGAAGGTCAGCTTCTCAAACACAAGCTCATGCCCGCGAAGTATCTCATCGGGAATATCGTGCCCCGGCGTGCCCTTTATACAGTGCTTGACGGGAAGATTTCTTCCCTCTCTTGTCGAAAGATAGTCTTCAAAGTGCGTGTCCTTTGTGTAAATAACAAGACCGCCCTCGCTCTCATATTGCTTGATCTTTTCAATAACGCGCGGCACGATGGAAACCGCCTCGGCAGTGCCGAGAGCTCCGTCGATAAAATCGCGCTGCATATCCACAACTACAAGTACTTTCATATTATATACCCCTAAAATAAATTCTAATTTAAAACCTTCGGTCTGCCTTTACGGTTCAGACTTTTTAAGAAACGCGTTTATTCTCCCATAACGAAATTGACTATGGGCGTCACGTCCTCAAGGGAATGGGGATGATGCTTGCAATCCGGCTTTACGTGGTAATTAATGCTTACGCCGTTGTCCTCGCAGTACTTGATTAGTCTGCCCGAATTGTTCTCAAACGGCACTACCTCGTCGGCGCCTCCCGCAACCAAAAGAAGCGGTATGCCGAGCGAGAAGAACTCACCGAGGTTCTCGATAGGATGTCCCCGGAAGGTCCTGATGGTATCGGGTGTTAAGCTGTACTCCTCATAGACCTGCTCGCGATTAAGGCTTCCCTCTTCCGGCCAAGTCCGCATATCAAGCACGGGAGCGTCGAGATATATCTTCTCCACGCACTCGGGATAAAACAGCGCAAAGTTGAAGGCGTAAAGACCGCCGCGGCTGAATCCGAACAAGGCGCACTTATCGTCAAGCTCAAACCTCTCCCTCACGAAGTTATAAAACGCGCGCATAAGCCTGACCGCATGATAGCTTCCGTACTTGTTGCTTATTTTGTAGTAAACACGGGTATATCCACGGTCGAGAAGCGCTCGTTCCGCCGCATCGAAGGCGTAGAGGAACTCTGTCTTCCATACCCATTTACCGTTTGGATTTTCGGGTCGGATAACAGTAGCCTCGTATCCGTTAAATTCAAAGTTAAAAACATTTTCCATTTTTTCGTTCCCACCTTATATGTTTTGAGCATCTTTACCTTGCGGATTTTTACACCATAACGCCAATTATGCCAACAATAATTAGCATAAAACCAACAACGGAGTATATTAAGCCCGTCTCAAGACAGTTTTTATTATCCTTTTTACCCCAAGCGCGATTTGTAACGCATCTGTATTCCTTCACCTGCTCTGCCGTGTATGGCTTGGGCTTCGGCGCGAGCGCGCTTGCGGTCTCCTTTTTCTTATTTTACATCCTTCTCCGATCTCAAAAATACAGCCCTTTCAAGATCCGTAGGAATAAAGGTGTCTCTGATTCTTATTTTTTCTCTTTGGAATAACGATAAAGCCTTCGCAGTCTTATTCCCAAAAATCTTTGCTTATTTCCTCATCCATCACGAATGCGGCGACTCCGGACCACGCCTGAAGCAGCGAGCCGTGCTTATAAAGCGGTGAGAAAAACTCCACGGGTGTATAGTTACCGCGGCTGACGTTGTAGTCGAACCAGCTCTCAAGAGCGTAGCGGTATTCCATTCCGTACCGTCTTTTTGCCGCAGCGTACATCGCGGATAAATATGGCCAATTTGCGCCGTTGTGATAGTAGTACGGCTGGGCGGACTTGTTTCTCGCCTCTCCCACTCGTGAATAGAACGGATAAACGCACATGACGCCGTAATCACCCGCTTTTTGCTCATTATTATTCCTTGTTTCAAGGAGCTTTTCCATATTCTTGAGCATTCGGACAGACCTCTCATCATCCGCTATTCCGAAAAGCGCGGCAAAGCAGGTATCTACCGAAAGATTTTTCTCCGTGTAATCCTTTTCCTTGAAATTTACGTAATATCCGAGCTCCTCATCCCAGAGGATATCGTTTATTGCCAGCTTAACCGTTTCAAAATTGCTCATATACGCGTCTGCCCTCGCGCCGTCACCGGTTATGCGAAAAAGCCTTGAAAGGCAGAACAGAGCACGCGCATAAAGCAGCTCATTGTAGGTAACGTAGCCGTTTCGGTTGACCTCATCAGCCCAATCGCGCTGATTATACGGTCCCTCCTTGTAGATAAGAGAGGTTTCATCGGCAAAGGATGAGAGCTTTTTAACAGCCTTTTCCGCTTTACGTAAAACGGTATCGCCATTGACGGCTTCGTCAAGTATCTTCACGTCCTTCGTATACTTCACGTAATCGTAGAGCATCATCACGAAGAAGGACGGACTGTCGTAATGATTACCCCACCAGTCGGAATAATCCGACTTAACAGCGGATGGACAGTCGCCCTTTTCGCCTATACCCCTTGCTAACGTAAGGATCTGCCCCTTTACAAGCTCGGATCTTCCACGGTACATGGGTAAGACCGTGTAATATGAGTCGCGGTAATAGGTGCGCATAGGCAAAAGGTAGCGGTGTCCTGCCATAAAGCCTTTGTACTCACCGAGGCTCTTATAATTTTCAAAAGAACAGAAATACGCACCGAGATACAGAGCCTTCTGCTCCTCGGAGAGCCCGTCCGGAATATAGACCGATGCTATCTCATCGCGCATTTTTCTCTCGTACTTTTCAAACTCGGACAGTACTTTAAGCGCCGGACACGCGGTAGTACCCATGGAGATGAAGGTGCAAACCCGTTCTCCCGCCAAAACGGTGAAATATATTGCGTCGTTAAGAGAGACAAAGCTCACATCGGTGCTCGCTCCGAAGGAGAATCCGTCCGAGGTGATCTCACGCTTTCCCGCGAGCTTGGCGTCCTTAAGTGTTTTTTGATTCAGACAAAGACTTACCGTGACGCTGTCGCCCTCACCGTCGCTTATGAGCTCGTACGACGAAAACACTCCGTTTAACGAAGCGTCAAGAAATTGCTCTATCCTCAAATCCGCGCCGTTAAGATGAACGGTGACCGTCTGGCATCTGCCGATCATCTCGACGGTCTTGTCAGAGTAAACGTCAATATGAGCGTTTTTGCGGAACAGAGATATTGAGCCGGAGAGCATATCCGCTTCATTTGCGAGCGCGTATCCCGCGATCGCTCCCTTGCCGCCGAAAATAACGCTTATACACTCGTTGGAGACGTGATATACTGTGTCAGAAAAGTATTTGTCCTGAATAATGATCTTTCCGTTTGCATAAGAGTGCCGCATGTTTTTATCCTCCGTACTGCTGTAAACGAGAGCTTAGGGTTTTGCTCGAAATCAGCATTTGTCTTTATTCGTTTTCTTTTGCTGTGGTGATGGAGGCAATAAGTCTGCGCCGTATCGAACCGCATTTGTTGCGTAAATCCTTGTAGGTGATTTCCGTCATTTTCCCTTTTCTGAAAATCAATTCAAGCCAATATTCAGTTTCCGAACACTCTTTCAAAGAGATTTCGAGCTTATTTACAAAATCCGCTTTGCTCTGTGCGTATTTTGCTTCGTGGATATTCGCTCCTATCGACGATGAAGAACAGACAATTTGATCAACATAAACAGAGCAGCCTTTCATTTCATCGCACAAATCAGAGATTTGGAGGGCAAATTCTATGGCGTCTTCTCGGAGTTGGTTCTTATTGTCGGCCATTTGATAAAAGTCCTTTCTTTTTGTCGATATGTTCGCCGATGGCGAACTCGATATTTACTCGCTGTGCGAGCAATCGATATATTTCTCGCTACGCTCGAAATTCGATATGTTGCCTGCGGCAACGAGTGTCGATTGCGCCTTTTCTCCTCGCCCCGCAGGACATATCGAGCGCTTTAGCGCTATATCGAGTCGCAGACATATCGAGCGACGCGTTAGCGGCGCATATCGACGTCGGGTCGTCGTGTGAGACACACGACGGACTCGACATGGGTCAAGAGTACAAAAGGTATATTTTTACGCAAAAAACGGGGGTTGTAAAGCCAAAAGGTATAATTCAATACCCAATATTGCTTTTGGAATAACGCTCAGGCTCGAAGTTTTCTATATTTACCTCGTTAGGGCTGATAGAAAGAAGCTCGCATATCACAGATAAAACCTTTCCGCCAATCAATTCCGTGCCCTCGGGAGTATAAAAATGAACCCAGTCTGAACGATAAGAATCGGGCACGGACGCTGTAAGCGAATAAAGATCATTTATGACAGTATCGGTGCCAGATAAAGCGCGAAGCGCTTTGGCATTATATTTTTCTATGGTTGTATTGTGCCTTGTAAAGTCGGGATTGCTCATTTTTTCGCTCACATTGGTTGAGGTTGCAAATACAAATTTAGCCTTTGGGAAAAGCATACGAAGTCTTTTGTCTATTCGCTTTATTGCCTCTCCATAGTAAGATAACGATGTAAGCGGTTCATCACCGAAGAGCTCCAATGCATCCCAAAGCCCTGCGTTCCAATGGACAAGGTCAACATCCTCGCCCCAATTTCCGCTTTTCTTCCATTCGTGTGCATAGCGCAAAACATATTCTGCAAATCTGCAATTTTCAGAAGGATAAAATACTTCGGCAGTATCGCTCAATGCGTCCTTGACATATTTGTCATAGCCCATTCGAATAGAATCGCCGATAAGAACAATTTTTTTCATTATTTTTACTCCTTTTCTTTCAATATGTTATACTAAACTGCTGCAAAATGAACTTTTGAGTTTTGCTCAAAAATCACAATTGTACCACCGCAAAATCAGGGTATTTTTTGTTTTTGAACACCGATTTTTTGAGTTTTTATCTCGAAACCGCTCAAAAGGCTGAAAAACGTCCATTTTAGGGTCAAAATTGCTTATTTTCGGGACAGACAAACGATACTTTCGACGTGCCCCGTACAAGGAAATAAATCCACGGGATACACGATATCAGTATCGTATCCGTTCTCGCGAAACAGAACAACATCTCTTGCGAGAGTTTTCGGGTTACAGGAAATATAGACGATCCGCTTTGGATCGAGGTCTGCGACGAACCCGATGAGTCTTTCGTCACATCCTGCTCTTGGGGGATCGAGAATTACTATATCGGGAGATATTTTCTTGCCGAGCTCCTTCTCCGCTTTAGTGAGCAGCTTTTCCGTTTCGGCAGCGTCGCCCGTGAAAAAGCGCGCGTTTTCTATGCCGCAAGCGGCGGCGTTTTCCTTAGCGCATCCGACCGCGCTCTCGACTATCTCGATGCCGATAAGCTCTCCCACGGAATCCGCCATGGAAAGTCCTATCGAGCCGGCTCCGCAGAAAAGGTCAAGGAGCGTGTCGGTTTTTTCGGGTTTTGCAAGCTCCTTTGCCTTGGCGTAGAGAAGCTCTGCCGCAGAGTGATTGACCTGATAGAATGAGGGAGCGGTGATCTTAAGGCGCACGCCCGATAGGGTATCGAATATGTGGTCTCTGCCCCACAAGGTGCGATAGCGATCGCCGAGGACTACGTTGGTATTCTCTTTATTTTCGTTGACGAGGATTCCCACGACCTCGGGGAACCTCTCGGTTATTCTCTTAACCAATTCTTCCTCGCCCCTCAGAATTTCACCGTTGATAACCACCGTGACGAGAACCTCGCCGGACACCTCGCCGCGACGAAGATATATATGCCTGAGCAGTCCCGAGCCCTTCGTCTCGTCGTAGACGGAAAGCGAGTGATCCGCAAAATAAGCGCAGAGCTCCTCGGCTATTTCGGAAAAGACGGGGGGAGTCAGGGGGCAGTCGAAAACGGGGGTAACTCTATGCGATTTCGGAGCAAAGAAGCCGACTCTGTACTCGCCGTCCGCGATAGTTATCGGGTATTGAGCCTTATTTCTGTATCGCGTGGCAGACGGCGATATTGTTATCGGTGCGGTCTCAATGCCCGAGAGAGCAGGCGTGCTGAAAAGACGGCGCACTCCCTCTTCCTTAAGGGTTGCCTCGTCACGGTATGAGATGTTCTTATACGCGCAGCTCTTGCACGCACGCTCGGAGCATCTGTCAAAGACTCTCTGCTCGGATCTCTTTATATACTTTTCTGCCCTGCCGACAAGATAGGTGCTGTTCACTTTAATGATCTTTACCTCGCACACGTCACCCGGCACGGTATCTGCGACAAAGACGACTAGACCGTCAGCTCTGCCGACACCGAAGCCAAGGTCGGTAAGATCGTTTATCTCTACAGTCACATAGCTATTTTTCTTAAACGCCATTTGTTGCTCCAAATGTAAATTATAGTTGGTATTTTATCAGATAAAATCCTCTTTTGTAAGATTGCGGTAATCCTTTGGCGTCATGCCAAAGGCAGACTTAAACGTCTTAGTGAAGTATGACGGATCGTTAAATCCGCACTCCTCAGCGACCTCGTTCACACTCTTTCCGCTCTCCTCAAGCAGCTTTTTCGCAAGCTTGAGCCGATAGCTGATAATATACTGACGGAGGGTCGTTCCCTTCCGATCCTTCAAGACCTTTGAGATATAGAAGGGGTGATAGCCGAATATCGCGCCTATCTCCGTATTGGAGATATCATCCCCTGCGTTATCGCGGATATAGCCGTCGAGTGCCTCTACCATTCTGGCAGGCAGAGCGTGCTCGTCCACGATCTCGATGACCTTGAGTATGAGCTGCTTAAGGATCGCCGAGGCTTGCGCCCGATATGCTCCCTCCGCCGAGGTGAAAAGGCTGACAAGTTCGAGGAAGGTATCCCTCTCCGACTCAAAGTCCTCGATATGAATCATTTTATCAAGCGGCGCGAGCCCCTCAACGCTGTGCAAAAGACCTTCGTCGTATTCGGACACGCTCACCGGCTTTATCTTCTCCTCGGGCATAGGATCATCCGCGGTGGGATCAAAGGCGACGGTAACAAGGCGCAGATACTGACCCTTCAGCCTGTACGGTGTGCCTGCAGGCACGTAGAGCAGATGTCCCGGTGAAAGATGACCGAGCTTTACGCCGCCGACAACCGCCGTCACGTCACCCGAGACCATATAAAAAAGTCGGGAGTCGTAGGCAACGCACTCATCGGTGCGGTTTAGCTTTTCATATTGTGATACCGCTCTGATAACGGGGTTTAAGTATGTAAGATCCATTCGTTTTCTCCTTTTCCACTCCCAAAGGGCATATCGCATCCGCAAAAGCCTTTGCGAACGTTATGGGCGCTTGCCTTATCGGATGATTACGAAAAAGCCAAGCACTCCTTGTTAGTACCGTAGAATATATCATCTCTTCCCGAAATCATCTCAAGGAACTCCTCAAAGCGCTTCCAATCGTTATGAATATCAAACTCATAGGCGTGTCCCCAGATGTAAAACAGCTTCGGCTCATCGGTCTTAAGCTTCAGGAACTCCTCGCCGAGACGGAACATCTCATCCATCTCCCTATGATGATAGACCGTGGGATCAAATAGATGAAGATCCGTCTGCAGATCGAAGCTATGGGTGGAAACGACCGTGCGCGCGTAGGTAACGCCCGTGCGGTCACGAAGGACTCTCGCGACCCTCTCGTCACAATCTCCCATGGGATAAGCGTGACCCGTGACCTCGTAGCCGACGAGCTCAGAGAGCTTGATCCTATCCTCCTCAACCTCTCTTGCCACCTCGTCATCGGTAAGGCGTGTGAGATAAGGATGGGTAAGGCTATGCGTGGCGACCTCGTGTCCCTCGTAAACTCCGCGCACTCTGTCGGGCGCTATCTTGTCATGTCTGACGTGAACACCTTCGCGCAAAAGCTCACCGGGCTTTCCGAGAAGGTCGGAGTTCAGATTAAAGGTGCATTTAAGACCGTATTTATTAAAAAGCGCAATAAGGCGCTCATCCTGAGTAACGCCGTCGTCATAGCTGAACGTTATAGCTTTTTTCTTTCCGTAAAAATCCTTCATACTATCCTCCAAAATGTGTTTTTTACCGTTAGCGCGCTCTCACGGCTGTAACTTCGCACGCGCAAAATACTTCTTTTATTTTATTTTAATACATGAAGACAAAAAAGTCAATCATCAATTATCAATTACCACTTGCAAAGTATCCTAAACTGTGATAAAATAACAGAAAGTATAAAAACGGCGGGCAATGCCCGCGCAAAAAGGAGTTCGGCGTGATAAAGAACGTACTGCTCGACCTAGACGACACACTGCTCGATTTTCACCGGGCGGAAGCGGAAGCCATACGGCACACGCTGGGCGAGATAGGCATAGAGCCGACGGACGACGCTGTCGGAATGTACAGCAGAATAAACAGGAGCTGCTGGGCGAAGCTCGAAACGGGAGAATACACCCGCGAGGAGGTGCTCCACCGCAGGTTCGACATCCTCTTTGAGACGCTCGGAGTGACGGGCGACTCCCATGCGACGCAAAGGCTTTACGAGCACCGGCTCAGCCTCGGCGCGTATTATCTTGATGGCGCGGAGGAGCTTCTCAACGAGCTGTACGGAAGATATAGACTCTATCTTGCGACGAACGGTATCGTGAACGTGCAGGCGCGCAGGATACGTGACTCGGGGATCGGCAAATACTTTGACGGGATATTCGTCTCGGAAAAGATAGGCTACAATAAGCCCGACAAGCGCTTCTTTGACTCCGCCTTCAAGGATATACCCGACTTTAAGCACGAAGAAACCGTGATAATAGGAGACACTCTCACATCGGATATACAAGGCGGAATAAACGCGGGAATAAAGACCGTTTTCTTTAACCCAAAAGGCGTAAAAAACGACACGGGTATCACCCCGGACTATGAAATCAGCTCTCTCGGCGAGCTTGCCGAGCTGCTAAGAAAAATGTAAAGGACAGACTATGTACTACGGATACAAAATCAGCGACTACACCGCAGACCTCGCAAGGCGCGCCGAGGAGGACTGCCGCGAGGTATTCAGAAAAATTGATGAAAACGCACTTCTGTGCTCGGCAAAGGTTCTCTCTGCGTTTCAGGAGTGCCGCGTCAGTACCGCGGACTTTCTCGAGATAACCGGCTACGGCTACACCGACTCCGGAAGAGATAAGCTCGAGGAGGTATACGCCAGGGTCTTCGGCGCCGAGGATGCTTTGGTAAGACCTCAGCTTATGTCGGGAACGCACGCTCTGTACGTTACTCTCGGCGCTCTCTTAAAGCCGGGAGAGACGCTTTTATACATCACGGGGGAGCCCTACGACACTCTCAAGAGCGTTATCGGTACCGCGGGAGACAGCCGCAATTCACTAATTAAGTTTGGCGTAAGGTATGAGGAGATCG
>CAYWPS010000028.1:0-20474 GCA_964460165.1 uncultured Ruminococcus sp.
GAATGGTAGAGACCAGAGGTCTCGTAGCTGCTATCGAGGCAGCTGATGCTATGGTTAAGGCTGCAAACGTCGTACTCGTTGGCTCCGAGAAGATCGGTTCCGGACTTGTAAGCGTTATGGTACGTGGTGACGTTGGCGCTGTTAAGGCTGCTGTTGAAGCAGGCTCTGCAGCTGCTCACTCCCTTGGTGAAGTTGTAGCAACTCACGTTATTCCCAGACCTCACGCAGACGTTGAGAAGCTTCTTCCTTCTATTAAGTAATTTTCCGAAAAGGAAAGTTATTAGTAGGTTGACGCTCGGTCTCCAAAGGGGCGCACGCGCCCCTTTGGGTACTGCGATAGTGTCCGACCGTGTCGAGTCTTTTGACATTTTCGAGCATTATCGCAGTACAAAAGAGTGATAAAAATGAAAGGAATATTCTTATGGATAACATTTTATCAAGTCAGATAGCCGATATAGTAAAGAGAGTTATCGCAAACGTTGAAAAGGAGACCTCGTGCAAGGAGGGCTGCGTTATTTGCAAGAGCCGCGAGACCTGCTCGGACGGCGAGATACCCGTCGGAGTATCTAACAGACATATTCACCTCAGCACCGCCGACGTCGAAACACTCTTTGGCAAGGGCTACGAGCTCACTCCCATGAAGGATCTCTCACAGCCGGGACAGTACGCCTGTAAGGAGACCTTGACCATCCTTGGTCCCTCGCTCCGTCCTATTGAAAACGTAAGAGTTCTGGGACCCGTCAGAGGCGCGTCGCAGGTGGAGATATCCGCAACCGATTCCTACGTACTGAAGGTGAAGCCTCCTGTGCGTGAGTCGGGAAATATCAAGGGCTCATCTCCCGTGATCATAGTCGGACCGAAGGGTGTCGTCGAGCTCAAGGAAGGCTGTATAATAGCCAACAGACACATACATATGTCACCGAGCGATGCGGAGAAGTTTGGCGTTAAGGATTGCGACTACGTCACCGTTGACGCGGAGGGAAAAAGACGCACCAGATGGTTTGACGTTCAGGTCAGAGTTCACAAGGACTTCAGACTTGAGATGCACGTAGATACCGATGATGCAAACGCTGCGGGCATCGGCAACGGCGCAAAGGTCAAGATAGTAAAATAAAGGTCAAATACAGAAAGGCGAAAAAGATATGTTAAGAGGAATTATCAGAGGACACATCGTTTCCACCAGAAAGCAGGAGTCTCTCGTAGGCAGTAAGTTTATGGAGGTTCAGTTAATGAAGAACGGACAGCTTACCGACGAGTACGTTGTTGCGATCGACTCCGTGGGCGCAGGCATTGGCGAGACCGTTCTTATCACCACCGGTTCTTCGGCGAGACTTGCGCTTCGCAATACATCCGCACCGGCGGATGCTGTTATCGTCGGTATCGTAGATTAATTTCGATTGGTGAATTTTCGTAATAAACGCCGTTTTCTACCAAGGCTCGCAATAGTTACCTATTGCTTCGGATAGAAGAACGTGGCAACTATCTCGAAATTAAAGCCGAAAGACGGTTTCGGTATTTATACGCAGATCATCAAGAAACGGAACTAATTTGTTTCTAACAATTAACCACATACCGTGTAAGGTTTTTGCGGTTTAAACCGCTCTATATCTTAAGAAAGGAGGTAGCGATGCACGAATTAAAGCAGGTAATGAAGGATGCCGGACTTGTAGGCGACGGCGGCGCGGGATTCCCCTCGTATGCCAAGCTTGCGCAGGGCGCGGACACCTTGCTCATCAACGGCTCGGAATGTGAGCCCTTACTATATACCGACTATATTCTTATGAAGCGTGAGCTGCCCATGATACTCGCGGGCATTCAGTCGGTCATCTGGAGTCTTGGTATAAAAAGAGCTCTGTTCTGCGTCAAGGAGCATACGGCAAAAAGGCTTTCGCTTTCCGAAGGCGATTCGCTGGGTGCAGGAATCTTCGTCAAGGTTATGCCTAACGTATATCCGATAGGCGATGAGATCAGCCTTATATATCAGGCTACGGGCAGACTTATAAAGCCCGGAAATCTCCCCATATCCAAGGGCGTCCTCGTTTACAACGTCGAGACCATGTACAATCTCGGCAGAGCAGTCAAGTATTTTGAGCCCGTCACTATGAAGTGGCTCACCGTCGGCGGTGACGTAAAAGAGCCGCAGGTCGTGCGTGTGCCGATCGGCACTCCGATCGCCGACCTCTTTGAAAGACTTGGCATTGAGGTTGACGAGGATCACGCGGTGATCGACGGCGGCCCCTCAATGGGCAAGATAATTAACCATAATATTGCCGAGGTCGGTAAGACCACCAAGGCGCTCCTTGTATTGCCGAAGAATACTCGCACGGTAGAGTCGAAGCTGATAAACAATAAAATGGCGGTAACGAGAGCCGAGACGGCGTGCTGTCAGTGCACGAGGTGCACCGATATGTGCCCGAGGGCTTTGCTCGGATATCCGCTTGAGCCTCACAAGATGGTCCGTACCGCCATGGGCGCTGCGGTTGCAATGCCGCAAATGGTGCTTAGCGCGACGCTTTGCTGCGGATGCGGAATATGCGAGAATCTCGCGTGCAGTCAGGGCATTTCCCCGAGGGCCGTGATAAATAATTATAAGGAATTGCTCGCGAAGAATAAGCTCCGCTACGTTCAGGATGAGGAGGCAACTCCCAAGGAGGAGCGGGAGTACAGAATGATCCCGTCGGATAAATGGGCGCAGGATCTCGGAATTAAGTGCTTCGACCGCGTTGCCGTCTGGGGCGGTGAGATACGCGACTTCGACAGAGTCGAGCTTGCTCTCGGCAGATACATAGGAATACCAAGCTCACCTGCAGTAAAGGACGGAGCGATAGTCGGAGTCGGAGATATCGTCGCATCGGCGTCTGCGGGACTCTCGATCCCACAGCACGCGTCAATACACGGCAGAGTAACGGTTACGGATAAGAAAATAATCATTGATAGGGTAGTATAGAATGTACAAGGCAATAGGTGTAATAGAACTCAAAAGCATACCCAAGGGAGTTGAGGCGGCGGATGCGGCGCTTAAAAGCGCGGGCGTTGAGATGGTTTCCAGCCACCCCTCATGTCCCGGCAAGTATGAGATAATATTGACAGGCTCGATCTCCAACGTCACCGCAGCGGTCAGTCACGTCACCTCCAAGTTTGAGGGCTTCGTGATCGACTCCTCTGTGATCGGTAGAATAGAGGAGCAGGTCATCAAGGCGCTCTTCGGCACTCACGCGGCGGAAAAAGGCGGATCGCTCGGTCTTATCGAGACCTACTCGGCGGCAAGCGCGATCAAGGCGGCGGATATCGCCGTAAAGACGGCTCGTGTTGAGATATACGACCTCCGTGTATCCAGAGGCATGGGAGGAAAGGGAATAGTTATGCTTACGGGTGAGATCGGCGACGTCACCGCGGCGGTAGAGGCGGGCGCGAATTACGCGAAGGAGCTTGCGATGCTCTCCTCTTATTCGATAATCGCCGCTCCTCACGAGGAGCTTTGGAACCAAATGTAAGTTTTTATGTAAGAAAGGTGTTTCTTAGATGGAAAACATAAGATTCGTAATAGAAAAAAGTGAAAGAATACAGAAGCTCGTCGACGCTCTCTACGAGAAGATGCCCGAGATAGAATCTGCGCGCGGAATCCTCGTTACCGAGAGCTATAAGGCGACCGAGCATCTGCCTATCATAAAGCGCAGGAGCGCGGCTTTCGCTCACATACTTGAGAATCTCCCCATAGTTATAAGAGACGGAGAGCTCATTGTCGGAAGCGCGACGGTCGCTCCCCGCGGATGTCAGGTATTCCCCGAATATTCTTATGAGTGGCTCGAGGCGGAGCTTGACACGGTTTCCACGAGAGCGGCAGACCCCTTCTATATCAGCGAGAAGACCAAGGCGGAGCTTCGCGCTATCTATCCTTGGTGGAAGGGAAAGACCTGCTCCGATCTTGCGAAGGCAAATATGGCGCCCGAGGCTTACGCGGCGTTCACCGAGCACAACGTGTTCACTCCCGGCAACTATTTCTACAACGGTATAGGTCACGTATGCGTTCAGTACGACAAGGTCTTGAAAATCGGCTACCGCGGAATAATAGCAGAGGCAAAGGCGGCGCTCGACAAGCTCGATCTCTCGGATTCTGATTACGTTGAGCGGACGAACTTTCTTGAGGCTGTTATAGAGAGCTGCGAGGCTGTTATCGAGTATGCGAGAAGATACTCAAGGCTCGCGCGCGAGCTTGCCGGCAAGGAAACGAACGCGGAGAGAAGACGTGAGCTTGAGGTAATAGCCAAGAACTGCGCGCACGTACCCGAGTTTGGCGCCGCGACCTTCCACGAGGCTTGTCAGTCCTTCTGGTTCGTTCAGCTTCTTCTTCAGATCGAGTCGAGCGGTCACTCCATATCTCCCGGCCGCTTCGACCGTTATATGTATCCCTACTACAAGGCGGATATTGACAAGGGACTCATTACAAGAGAGGCGGCGCAGGAGCTCCTCGACTGCATCTGGGTCAAGCTGAATGATATAAACAAGGTGCGCGACGCGGTTTCCGCTGACGGATTCGCAGGCTACGGCATGTTCCAGAATCTTATCGTAGGAGGTCAGGACGAGCACGGTATGGACTCGACCAACGACCTTTCCTATATGTGTATCGAGGCGTCTATGCACGTTCCTCTCCCTCAGCCCTCCATCTCTATCAGAGTGTGGAACGGCTCGCCCGAGGATCTGCTTATCAAGGCTGCCGCGCTCACAAGACTCGGCACGGGTCTGCCCGCATACTACAACGACGAAATAATCATCCCCTCGATAATGGCTCGCGGACTCACACTTGAGGATGCTCGCGACTACTGTATCATAGGATGCGTTGAGCCTCAGAAGGGAGGAAAGACGGACGGCTGGCACGACGCGGCGTTCTTCAATATGTGCCGTCCTCTTGAGCTCGCCTTTTCGAACGGTGTTGACAAGGGCAAGAAGATAGGTCCCGATACCGGTGACGTGGCTTCTATGACCACCTTTGAGGAATTTTATAACGCATATAAGACCCAGCAGAGCTATATGGTAAAGCTGCTTGTAAACGCTAACAACGCAATAGACGCCGCTCATGCAAAGCGTTGTCCCTTGCCCTTCCAGTCCTGTATGGTTGACGACTGCATCGGCAGAGGCAAATCTCTGCAAGAGGGCGGAGCCGTGTATAACTTTACCGGTCCTCAGGGCTTCGGTATAGCTAATAACACCGACGGACTTATAGCTATAAAGAAGCTGGTCTTTGAGGAGAAGAAGGTGACGATGGCAGAGATGCGCGAGGCACTCAAGGCTAACTTCGGCTACGGAGTTGAGGGCGCGGCTGCCGAAAGGCTCACCGCGGAGATCGCGATCGAGCTTGCCAAGGAGGGAATAGAGATAACACCCTCGGCTATCGCTACAATATATCACGAGGTCACCACCGCATCTGCTATCGATGATGCCACCAAGGCAAGATATAAAGAAATAAAGAGACTCATCGACGAGACCTGCCCTAAGTACGGCAATGATATATACGAGGTCGATATGTTTGCGCGCGACGTTGCAAACTCCTATACCAAAGAGGTTGAGAAGTATAAAAACGTACGCGGCGGTATCTTCCAGGCAGGACTCTATCCCGTATCGGCAAACGTACCGCTCGGCGGTACTACGGGAGCTACTCCTGACGGACGTTTAGCATACACGCCCCTTGCCGACGGTATAGGACCTGCATCGGGCAGAGACGTTAAGGGTCCAACCGCGACCGCTAACTCGGTTGCAAAGCTTGAGCAGGGTGTTGCCTCCAACGGCACGCTTCTTAACCAGAAGTTCCACCCCTCCGCACTTGAGGGAATGAAGGGCCTCACCAAGTTCGTTGCTCTCATACGCTCCTACTTCGATCAGAAGGGTATGCACGTTCAGTTCAACGTTGTCACAAAGGAGACCCTTCTTGACGCGCAGGCACATCCAGAGAAGTACAAGACTCTTGTGGTGAGAGTGGCTGGATACAGTGCACTGTTTACAACTCTGTCCAAATCCTTGCAGGATGATATTATCAACCGAACCGAGCAAGGCTTTTGATGCCTTCAAATTTTTGGTATATTCGCTGTTTTCGACCAAGGCTCGCAATAGGTAACTATTGCTTCGGGTCGAAGAACAACAAATCTCCCTAAAAATTTGCGCGGCATCCACTACCAAAGAGACGGTGGGAGAGCGGTAAATTTATCTAAAAATTTGTACGACTACTGTTATATTGATACGTAGTTAGAAAACAGAGGTAAAAATATGGAAAGAAAGGGAAGGATCTTTAATATACAGCGATTCTCGATCCACGACGGGCCGGGAATAAGGACGATAGTCTTCCTCAAGGGCTGTTATATGCGTTGCGCGTGGTGCTGTAACCCGGAGTCGCAGAGATACGAGATAGAGACTCTCGTTGAGGGCGGCAGGGAGAAGATCGTCGGGCGCGACGTGACGGTTTCGGATATTATGCCCGAGATCCTTGCCGATCTGCCGTACTACCGTCGCTCGGGAGGCGGAGTGACGCTTTCGGGAGGAGAGGTGCTCGCGCAGGCGGATTTCGCGGCGGAGCTATTGAAGGCTTGTAAGGAGGAGGGGCTCCACACGGCGATAGAGTCGTCGGCAAACGCGCCCTTCTCGGACATAGAAAAGCTTTTGCCTTACCTCGATCTGTACCTTATGGATATAAAGCATATGGACAGCAGAAAGCACAAGGAATACACGGGCGCTCCTAACGAGCGCATACTTGAGAATGCGAAGCTCATAGCAGCGAGCGGTGTAGAGCTCATTATCAGGACTCCCGTAATACCGTCATTTAACGACTCGGAAAAGGATATAAAGGCGATTGCCGATTTCGCAAGGAGTCTTAAAGAGGTGAGAGAGCTTCATCTCTTGCCCTACCACAGACTCGGTACGGATAAGTATGCTGGCCTTGCCAGAACCTATACCTTGCCGGAGATAGAGCCTCCCACAAAGGAGAAAATGCAGCACCTTTTGGGCGTTGCCGAAACTTCCGGACTAAAGTGTCAGATCGGCGGATAAGTGTCTAAAAGATTATAAATGATAATATTTGTTTACATATTTCGGAGGAAAAATGGAACTTAGAGAAAAAATGAGAATAGTGCAGGAGCTGGTTCCCGGTAAGCAGGTGACTCTCTGCCACATTATTGCCAATCCCGACGACATTCTTTATACCAAGCTCGGACTTGACCCAAAGACCGATTATACCCGTTCTGCTATCGGCGTTCTCACGGTATCGCCTGCGGAGAGCGCGGTTATCGCGGCGGATATCGCGATAAAGTCATCGGGAGCTGATATCGGCTTTGTTGACAGATTCACCGGAACGCTTATTATATCGGGCAGTGTATCCTCGGTCGAGACCGCTTTCGCGGCGATCAGAGAGTACGTAATCAACAGACTCGGTTATACCTGCTGCGAGATAACCAAAACTTAATTATGAAGAAAATAATACTGATAGGAAGGGTGGCTGCAGGTAAGACCACTCTGACTCAGGCGATACGCGGCGAGGAGATAAAGTACTTTAAAACACAGTACGTAAACTATCTTGATACCGTTATAGATACGCCCGGTGAATACACGGAGTTAAGACAGACGAGCGGAGCTCTGGCGCTTTATTCATACGAGGCGGACGTTGTCGGTCTTGTTCTCAGCGCAAATGAGCCGTACTCGATCTTCTCACCCTGTATTACCAGTCTGGTGAACCGTGAGGTCGTCGGTATCATATCCGGTATAGACAAGCCGGATGCCAACGTGGAGCGTGTGACAAGATGGCTGAAGCTTGCGGGATGCAAGAAGATATTTCCTTTGAGCGCAGTGACGGGCGAGGGAATAGACAAGCTCCTCGATTATCTTAACGAGGACGATGAAAAGGAGAAAAAGAACAATGAGCAGAACTAAGGTTATAGCCTTTGCCAACAACAAGGGCGGCAGCGGAAAGACTACCACTTGCTCTAACGTAGGTCTTGCTATGGCAAAGGCGGGCAAGCGCGTATTGCTTATCGACGGAGATATGCAGCTCAATCTCACGCTCTCCTTCTTTGACGAGGATAAGGCGCTCGGCTTTGCTACCGAGGAGAAAAATATACATACCGCAGTAAAGGGTGAAAAGGATCTGACGGATTTCGTCGTGGAGACACAGTACGAAAACCTCGACATAGTACCGTCATCATCTCTCATGAGCGGGATAGAGTACGATCTCTTTACCAAGTGGCAGAGAGAATTTATCCTTCGTAAGTGCCTTGGCCCGATACTTGCCCGCGGTTATTACGACTATGTGCTTATAGACGCGCCGCCCACGCTCGGCGGTTGGGTCATGAATATTCTTGCGGTCAGTGACTTTGTTATAATTCCCGTTGAGGCTAGCCCGTGGGGACTTTTCGGACTTGCTAATATGTTTGATTTCATCTCGCAGGTAAAGAGTCTAAATCCTCATCTTGAGGTTATGGGCATTGCCATAACCAAGGCGGACGAGCGTAAGAGCTACTTCAAGCAGACCTATGAGACTCTCTGTGACTTTGATGCAGCAAGGCTCTTCAAGACTTACATCAGGATCGACTCCGCGATCGAGTGGGCGCAGGACAACAGCCAGCCCGTCGTCGCGTACAAGAGATATAGCCGCAGCGCTATTGAATACACTAAGCTTGCAAAGGAGATAATCGAATATGCCAATAGGTAAGAACGCTCTCAAGAGAGTATCGAATAACGGCTGCTCCAAGGTGAGTGTATCGGCTCCGGATATGGAGCACAGCACCGTCGTCGAGCCGATGCCCGAGGCGGTCGAGTCCGTGAAGACCGAGCCTGTTAAGACAGCATCCGCCAAGGTTTCGCCTAAGAAGAATACGGCACCTAAAACGAAGAAGCCTCCCGTAAAAAAGCCCGAGATCAAGAAGCTGGATGCCGAGGCGGCACGCCCCGACGGCTTTGTTCGTTATGAGTTCGGTGCGGAGCTTCCGACGCATCTTCTGTAACGCGAAGAAAACGGCGCGATCAATGCTGATATCTGCCGCAACGCACGTGAATTTATGCTTGACCGGCGGGACAGTTAACGCTTTGAAAAACGATCTTAAGGAGATAGAGATGAGAAAGAATTTTGGTGTTAAGCCGATGGTTTACCCCATGCCCGTGTTCATTATCGGCACGTACGGCGAGGATGGTACGGCTAACGCAATGAACGCCGCTTGGGGCGGCATAAGCGAGGAAAACGAGATAACTATATGTGTAAGCGCGGAGCATAAGACCACCGCTAATCTTCTGAAAAGAGGGGCGTTCACGGTCAGCATGGCTACCGCGGACTACGTCAAGGAGTGCGACTACGTAGGTATTGAGAGCGGCAATAAGGTCAAGGATAAGCTCGGAAGATGCGGCTTCAACACCGTAAGGAGCGAGTTCGTTGACGCGCCTTTGATCGTTGAATTGCCTATGGCGGTCGAGTGCTTGGTCAAGAGCTATGATCCGGACAGCTGCAGACTGGTCGGCGAGATAGTGAACGTTTGCTGCGACGAGAGCGTTATCACCGACGGCAGAATAGATCCCGGTAAGCTTCGTCCCATAACCTACGACTCGTCCAATCACACCTATCGCGTCATAGGCGATGTGGTCGGTAAGGCGTTTTCGGATGGATCATTCTACAAATAAGCAAAAAAGATATTGAAAATCAAGAGCTTATGTGCTAGAATATAACGGTAAAGAAAATTACAGACGAGGTACTATATGAGAAGAAACGGAAGAGCGAGAGAAAGAAGACGCCAGAAGCGCAGAGGTATCATAAGAACCACTTTTGTGACCTTGGTAATTATCGTCGTCTGCTTCGGCGCTTACGTGGGTACTTACTACCACGCGGATACCGCGGCGACCGACAGCTTCCTGCCCGAGCTTAACGTTGAGGCGCAGACATTGTCTGACGGAAGCATAGCTTATTATCCCGAGGGTGCTACCGCGGGAATAATCTTCTACCCCGGCGGCAAGGTAGAGCACACCGCCTATATTCCCTTGATGAAGGCGCTTGCCGAGAATGGAATATTCACAGTGCTGGTTAAGATGCCCTTTAATCTCGCGGTCTTCAAGCCTGCCGCGGCAGACGGTATAAGAGAGCAGTTCCCGGATATAGAAAGCTGGTATATGGCGGGTCACTCGCTCGGAGGCAGTATGGCGGCATCCTACGTTGCCGATAATGCGGACAGCTTTGACGGACTCATACTTCTCGCGGCGTACTCGACCGACGATCTTTCGGAAGCGGGGCTCGAGGTTCTGTCCGTTTACGGAAGTCTTGACGAGGTTCGTAACGAGAAGAAATACGAGCAGTACAGAAAGAACTTACCCGAGGATCTTGTTGAGGCTGTAATAGAGGGAGGCAACCACGCCGGCTTTGGCATGTACGGCGCGCAGAAGGGCGACGGCGAGGCTACCATAACCAATACAAGACAGATAAAGCAAACGGCTGATATAATTGCCGGATTTGTCAAATAAACGGATTACGGCAGATCAAATGAATATAAAAGGAAAACACCCGTGACACGCTGTCAGAAGCGTCCGTCAGGGCGTTTTCTTTTTTATCAAAAAAGGATGGTTAAAGAAGCATCAAAGCTCTTGACTTTTATGGAAACCGAGTATATAATTTAATTGTAAATGAACACGTTCACAAAAAGGAGTATATATGCCTAAGATAATAGAGAACGTCAGGGGACAGCTTTTGGATGAGGCAAGGCGTCAGATAAAAGAGCAGGGCTACGCAAAGACCACGATAAGATCCGTTGCGGGCGCTTGCGGTCTTGGCGTTGGAACCGTGTATAATTATTTTTCATCCAAGGATATGCTTATAGCCTCGTTTATGCTGGAGGATTGGCAGCGCGCCTTAGATGAAATGAAGAAGGCACGCGTCAGGGACGCGCGCGGTCGGTTATTGTCGGTTTACGATCTGATCGCGGGCTTTATACGCTTACATAAGTCACTGTTTTCGGACTCGGACGCGGCAAAGAGCTTTAATATATCTCAGTCGGAGTATCATAGAGTTCTCAGAGCTCAGATCGCATCGATGCTCGCACCCGTGTCAAGTAAAACGGAAGAAAATGAGGGATTTTTGTATGAGTTCATCGCCGAATCCTTGCTCACGTGGACGGTTGAGGGCAAGAGCTTTGACGAGATCTATTCGGTTCTGCAATCAATATTAAAATAAATACAAAGGAGAAACGAAAATGAGTAGTTTTGAAAACCTTCGCATTGTGGATAACTTTTATCAGACCTCCCTGTTCTTCCCGATGCCCACTGTCATTATCAGCACGCTGTGCGAGGACGGAACGACTAATCTCGGTCCTTACTCTCTCGTTCAGCCCTATTACGTAGCAGGTAAGGATTATTACGCAATGCTCCTCTCCTGCCGCAATTCCTCCAACACCGCGCAGAATATTCTTCGCAACGGAAAGTGCGCGCTCAACTTCATCGATGACAAGCCCTCCACCTTCAAGGAAGCTGTTAAGCTTTCCTGGCCCGGAGATAAGCCCTCCGAGAAGATGCCGAAGTGCAGCTTCAAGCTTGAGAAGAGTATGATCGAGGAGGAGAATCCCGACGACGTACGTCCTATGGTTATGACGGATGCCATCGAGGTCATCGAGTGTACGTGGGTACGCGAGCTTGACGGCGCGGACAAGGATCTTCCCGGCGAGCTTAACGGATACGAGGGTCCGTATCACGACTTTAACGGTATTACGAGCAAGTTCGGCGCTCACTTCATTCTCAAGATAGATAAAATACTTATGAAGAAAAAATACAGCGACGCTATTATCAACGGTGTCAAGGCTAAGGACTTTCCGTCGCTTCCCGTTGACTACGGCTACCGTGACAGTAAGAACTTCTGGTTCCACAGAAAGACGCGTATGAGAGCCGAGCTTCTTCAGATGCGTCAGTCATCGCTTGAGTCTGTGCGCTATGCCGCAGACCGCGCCGATGACAAGATCAAGTTTACCGATGAGGCTCTTATGACTATACTCGGCGTTCCGCGCGTATTCCTTCCTCTCGTCCTCAAGGGCTGCGTAAGCTGGGCAAGGGAAAACGGCGTTGAGCTTGTCACTGCGGAGCATATGCAAATAATCAATGATAAGAGATCTAAAGAAAAGAATAAGAAATAAGGAGAAAGAAAATGAAAGTAGTGCTTGCAGGTGCATTTGGAAATCTCGGCGCCGACATACTTAAGCTTCTTTGTCTGGAGGGTCACGAGGTAGTGGCTGCGGATCTTAAGGAAGTAAATGTGGAGGGTACTGAAGGCAAATACACCTTCGTAAAGATCGATGCAACCGATCCCGAGACACTCAAGGGTCTTTGCGACGGAGCAGACGTGGTTATATCCACCGTAGGACTTACCGGCGCATCCACAACCTTTACCGCTTACGACATCGATTACAAGGGCAATATGAACATCTACAACGAAGCAAAGGCTGCCGGCGTTAAGAAGTTCAACTACGTATCCGTTATCTCCTGCGACGAGCCGGGCGCGGAGAAGGTGCCCATGCTTCACGCAAAGTATCTTGTTGAGGAAGAGATCAAAAAGCAGGATATGGATTACGTTATCTACCGTCCCACCGGTTATTTCTACGATATCGCCAAGGTGTTTAAGCCTTACGTAGACAAGGGCGAGATGCAGCTTCTCAAGGGATATGGCAAGGTGCGTGCAAACGTTGTTGACTGTCCCGATTTCGCACGGTTTATCGTTGATCATATGAACGATACCAACGCGAGCTATAACGTAGGCGGAAAGGAAACCTACACCTACGAGGAGATGGCGGCTATGTGCTTTGAGGCGGCAGAGAAGCCACTCAGGATCAAGTGGGCTCCCATCTGGCTCTTTGGAATTCTTGCAAACCTTCCAAAGATCAAGAAGGCGGGCAAGCACGATATTATCCTCTTCTCAAGGTGGACCCTCAGCCATGACCTCGTCGGTGACACCGTAGTAGGCGAGAAGAGCTTTGGCGAATACATAAAGAATTACTTTGGAAAGGAGAACAGCTGATATGCCTTGGTCATTGCTTGGTATTCTCCTTGCGGTTTGCGCTGTTATGTGCGCCGTAGGATTTTATAAGTTCGTTTACTTTCTCTCTATCGGTTACGGCTTCGCTATCGCCGGCGGCGGCATAGCAGTTCTTATCATGTATCTTGTAAACCCCACCGCGACTCCTCTTTGGATCGTACTTGTTGAGACCGCGCTCTTCATTGCTTACGGCGCGCGTCTGTCCGGATTCCTTCTTGTAAGAGAGCTTAAGAACGCCTCCTTCAGAAAGACCGACGTAGCAAAGGATACTCTCGCAAAGAACAACGAAAAGAAGATGCCCGTCTTTGTCCTCGCTACCATTTGGCTCGTAGTCGCTATTCTTTACACCGCCCAGGTCAGCCCCATGCTTTTCAGAGTAGTCAACGGCTCATCCGACGCGGTGCTTCCCATCGTGGGATTTGCTATCTCCGTATTCGGTCTCGTGCTTGAATCGGTTTCCGATAATCAGAAGTCCGCGCAGAAGAAGGAGCGTCCCGATATGGTTGCTACCAAGGGGCTTTACAGAATCGTTCGCTGCCCTAATTATCTTGGTGAGATCACCTTCTGGACAGGTGTGTTTGTAAGCGGTATCACCGCATATCAGACTCCGGGACAGTGGATTATGTCAATAATTGCTTACATATGTATTGTTTATATTATGTTTAACGGCGCGCAGAGACTTGAAAAGCGTCAGATGGCTCGCTACGGCGATAACGAGGAATACAACGAGTACGCCAACAAGACCCCCATCATTATTCCGCTTATTCCTCTTTACCATCTTAATAAGAAATAATATTGGCTTGGGCTTAGCCCATAGAGCATTTTACCCGTCAAACGCGGCGCCTTCGCCCGGCTGTATTTTCAAATTCTCAGATAAGATCATCCCCCGCATTTAGGCGTAACCGAAAAAGAGCCGGGTGTTATTAAAGTATAAGTGTTATTAATAAAGGGGCTGTCGCATTCAGGCATAACCGATAAAAAATGAGGGGATCGTGCAAAAACACGGTCCCCCTCTCACGTTAAGCGCAAATTTGAGGAGATCAAGGTTGAAAACCTACGGTTTCCTCATTTTTTATTCTTTTTTACAGACGTTATTCCGGTTTTTTATCAAAATCGAGCGTCAGGTCGTAGTCTCCGAGCTTGTTCACCTTAAAATTGTTTTTCTTGTATTCCTCGTAATCGAACGCTTCCAGCTCATCGATCGCCAGCTTGTGGAATTCATAGAAGTTGTGCCACCATTCCCAGCCGCTTCCCAGATCATTCGACAGGTAGGCGTCGGCAATATCGCATGCCGTCTGAGGCGCAACGTAAAACGCACCCATAGCCAGCACGTTGACGCCGTTTCCTGTGATGGCGCGTGTTGCGGCAGGGAGGCTTTCTACGACACCGGCGTGCACATGAGGACATTTACTTGCCGCAATATGGATGCCCATGCCCGTACCGCAGAAGAGCAACGCGCGTTCATAGTTTCCTTCGGATATTTCCGCACCTACGCGAAGCCCTACACGGTGGAACATGAGGTCGGTATCGTTGGGATCACTATCCTTTTTGACACCGAGATCAAGAATGGTCCATCCCTTTTTAGTCAAATGCTCGACGACTACCTCCTTGAGAGGAAATCCGGCAAAATCCGCACCTACGACCAATTGCTTATCTTTGATTTTTTTCATGATGTTCTCCTTATACTTCAAACATGACTTCAAGTAGTTTTACAGCAATATAATAATGCATATCTCTTGATGGGTGATTCAGCTTGTTGGCAAGCAGCTCGGTGATGTCAACACCCCCGCGTTCAAGCGTCTTCCAGGCGGAGTATACGTCGCAGCATGCAACATCATTTTCTGCCGCGACGCGCTTTCCCGCGGCAAAGTAACGTCCGAGGACGCCTCGGTTTTCAAGGTCGCTGAACTTTTTCGCTAAGAGCTTCAGCCGTTCATCCGTGACGGTCGGGCTTGTTTTTGCGCAAAAAGGACCCTCCGTCAGATAGATGGCTTCAGCGCCGCACGCCCGTATTCTTCGGAACATGCTTCTGAGCCCCTCCGTGTACATTGTGACGCCGTCTTCGCCGCCCAAATTGCAGTCGTTGGCTCCGTAGCCGACGACAACAAGATCGGGTGCATATCGCAGAACATCCCGCTCCAGACGTTCAAGACCTCGGGTAACGGTATCGCCGCTGATGCCGCTGTTAATAATATTTACCTGCACGTTAGGATAGAGAATCGCGAGCATCTCCCGAACACGTGTGGGAAAGGCGTTTTTGTATTCATAGATCGTATCAAGTTGAGTCGGAGTTTTGTAATATACCTCAAAACAACCTTGCGTAATACTGTCACCGATGAACGCGATGGTAACAGGGGGATTTGATGCCGTGATTTGTTTTTGGTTAAATTTTTCGACAATGTTCATATAACGACTCCTTTCAGATCGTAAATACTGTCTTTCCGCCGTTGAGCAGTCTGCCGTTGTAGCTTACATATCCGTCGCAGGGGGCGGTGATCTCCAATTGGACACAGCCATCTTTTTTGTGCCATTCTACGGCTACCCGTCCGCGCGGTGAGTCATAATGCCCCTTAGCATATTGTAAGCCTTCGAATATGTACGGTTGCACGGTTACGGCGTCGAAGCTTGCGTCACGGTCGTCTGGAGAAATGCCGACGACGGTTTTCATCAGCCAGGATATAACGTCAGAGTACATATGATGATTTTTTGACAACGTGCAGGTCCACGTTTCCCACAGCGTCGTCGCGCCGCGGTCTATCCACTCTCTGTATGATGGAAATCCGTGCGCTTTGACAATACGCATGCCATATTCCTCAAGACCGCATATGTTTAACGCCATATATAAATGGCGAAGTCCGACCATGCCGCAGTTGTGGTGGAAGTCATATGCTTCGACACAGCTCCTCAGCTGCTGCTTCAACGGTTCAAGATCCTCGTAGATTCCGTGATATATCAGCATTGCTAAGGCGGTCTGCTCATTGAATGCGCACCTTCCGTCCGGAAGCATCCAATATTTTTTGATGAGCGCGCGCTGGCGTGCCTCTTCATCAATGAATTCCTTATCGCTTTCTCCTGCCATTTGAGCGGCAAGGGCGGCGATCCTGCTGAACTTTATCCTATATATTGCATTGATCATGGCAAGGGGCGTGTTATATACCTTATGATAAGGATTTGCCCAATCGTTCAGACCGAAGCACACGCAACCGTTCATATCCTCCCGCTGTTTTAAAAATGCGAGGTAGCGTCTGAAATACGGTAAATTATGTATCAGCCCCTCTTTGTTGCCGCTGTGAAGGTATACTCTGTATACGTGCTCGAACAAGCTGCCGTCTGAAACGGGACCGTTGCCCCAATCGTATCCCCAGCCGTGTGTCGGAACGATGCCGGGGAGCCCCTTATCATCCCTTAAAGCATCACAAATGTTTACATTCCATTGCAAAAACATGGATTCTGCATGGAAGTTGGTCAAGATTTGCTCTGAGGAGCTTTGCGCATCATTCATCCAACCGTATTTTTCTCTGGTCGGACAATCGGTCGGCAGGTAGAACATATTGGATCTTGTCGCGCGAACGCCGCACTCGTACAGTCGGTTGAGAAAGGGATCGGAGCATTCAAATGAACTGCGCTGCTCAAGTGCCTGCGTAACAAAAATTGCCTGTATATCTTTCAGCGCGCACAGGCGCCGTTTGCCATTGCTTGCGACGAGCTTGCCGACAATCATATTCGTTTGTATGCCTGCAACGACACGCTTACCCGTAAATGCGGCACGTTCAAGGCATATGATGCGCAAACGGGGGATATCCTTGCTCAGGGAACATTCACCGCCGCGGAAAATACATCGACACAAATAGCTGCCATTCCCCTATTTTATTCGGATAAAAAGCTTATCATTATCGAATGGACGTTAGATAAGGAATATCCTATCGAGCACGTATCAAAGAACGGCAGAAACCATTATCTTTGCGGCTTCCCGCCCTTTGATCTTGATACTTATCAAAAGCTTGTAAAAGCATATGTGCTTGACAAGCGCGATTGACACCTGGTGCTCTGTCGCGTTATATGAGACAAAGCACAGGCGCATGTCCTTTCTGACATAACATACAAAATTTACATTCTAATCTGGTTCGGCAATAAATATGAAAGACTTCTCTGTATCTATGGCACTCGTGGATTACGTCCCCGTGATCTGCTTTGCCATCGCATCGGTAATACTGATGCGCGACCTTTATAACAAAATGAATAAATGCTCCTTTGCTCTTTCCTTCGTTTGCTCTCTGGGTATGGGGTATCTTTCCTCCAAGGATTTTGCTGAGGCGGCTATGAACTGGATCGCCGAGGGTGTAAACGCAGTAGGTCAGGGCTCGCTCCTTGTCGGCGTTTATCTGCTCCACAAGAATGGACTTTACGAGCTTGAGCTTGATCGGGAGGATGCGGCATGACGGACAAGCTGCTATGTATGATAGCGGAAAAATATCCGCTTACGGCTATTGACGGCGCAAACGTTGAGGGGATCAAGTCGAGCGGGATGAAGTTTGATATCCGGGCATATCACGCCGAGGGCTTAGGCCACGTTTCCGTGATGAGCGCGAGAGGGTTCTTCGGTCTTATGAGGATGGATACGCTGATCGTGAATCCGACAGAGCTCGATCTGCCTCTTTACTCCTACGACCGTATATTCGCTATGGGCAATGATACGCTTATAGTCGAGCTTTACGATACGATCTCGTCTGACGGCTTCGTTATGGAGGACGTCACGGGCGGATACACCTCGCTTACCGAGCGAGATCCCGGTGAGCATTGGTACGACTCTATAAAGCTCCCCGAGAGCATATCCAAAAAGGGCAAAAAAGTTGACACGCCTGCCATTAACCGCCTTACAACAGAGCATTTCTGCGCTTATCTCGACGCGGCGAAGGCTACCGAAAATCCCGAAATAAAGAGGGAGAAGGCAAAGTTTTACGTAGAGGGGCTTCTGGAAAAAGGCGGTCCTTCAACTGACGCTTTTAAGAAAGCGATAGGCGAGGAGAGAACGGCGGAGCTTTTCCGCAATATATTATTTGGAACTAAATAAAAAAGAAGCAGGAACGGAGACGAAAGATCTTCATTCCTGCTTTTATTGTTATTGGATCTTATTTAACGGTGGTAGTGCTTCTGAGCATTACGTCGTGGTATCCGCCCTCAACGATGCTCGTGGAGCTGACAACGGTGAGCTTCGCCTTCTCCTGAAGCTCGGGGATGGTGATAGCTCCGCAGTTGCACATGGTGGACTTAACCTTGTAAAGCGAGCGCTCTACATTGTCGTGCAGAGGTCCTGCGTAGGTTACGTAGGAGTCAACGCCCTCCTCGAAGTTTAGGCTTGCCTTGCCTCCGAGGTCGTATCTCTGCCAGTTTCTCGCACGGTTAGAGCCCTCGCCCCAGTACTCCTTAACGTACTGACCGTTGATCATGGTTTTGGGAGTGGGGGATTCGTCAAATCTCGCAAAGTATCTGCCGAGCATGAGGAAGTCTGCGCCCATAGCGAGAGCGAGAGTCATATGGTAGTCGTGTACGATACCGCCGTCGGAGCAGATCGGAACGTACACACCGGTCTCACGGTAGTACTCGTCACGCGCTTCCGCTACCTCGATGACCGCGCTTGCCTGTCCGCGTCCGATACCCTTTGTCTCACGGGTGATACAGATAGAGCCGCCGCCGATGCCGACCTTGATGAAGTCTGCGCCTGCCTCGGCAAGAAATCTGAAGCCCTCGCGGTCAACGACGTTGCCCGCGCCGATCTTTACCTTGTCTCCGTACTTTTCGCGCACGAAGTCGATGGCTCTCTTCTGCCAGATGGTATATCCCTCGGAGGAGTCGATGCAGAGCACGTCAGCGCCCGCCTTGACAAGAGCGGGAACGCGCTTTTCATAGTCGCGGGTATTGATGCCTGCGCCTACAACATAGCTCTTGTTCCTATCGAGAAGCTCGTTGGGATTTTCCTTATGCTGAGAGTAGTCCTTGCGGAACACGAAATACTTGAGGTTGCCCTTTTTATCCACTATGGGAAGGGAGTTGAGCTTGTGCTCCCAGATGATGTCGTTAGCCTTCTTGAGAGTGGTGGTCGCGGGAGCTGTAACGAGCTTATCAAGGGGGGTCATAAAGGTGGATACGAGCTCGTCGCCGTTCATACGGCTGACACGGTAGTCACGGCTTGTAACTATGCCGAGCAGCTTACCTGTCGCGCTTCCGTCCTCTGTGACAGCCATGGTGCTGTGACCCTTTTCTTCAAAGAGATCGAGCACGTCGCGGAGCGTATCGGTGGGCTTGAGGTTAGAATCGCTGACCACGAAGCCTGCCTTGTAGCCCTTAACTCTTGCTACCATTGCAGCCTCGTCCTCAACGGTCTGGTTACCGTAGATGAAGGAAATGCCGCCTTCCTTGGCGAGCGCAATAGCCATGGTATCGTTGGAAACCGACTGCATGATTGCGGAGGTGAGAGGGATGTTGAGCGAAATAGGACACTCCTCCTCACCCTTGCGATACTTTACCAGGGGAGTCTTAAGCGAAACGTTACCGGGGATACATCTCTCGTCGGTATAGCCGGGCACGAGAAGATACTCCGAAAATGTGCGCGAAGGTTCGTTGAAGTAAGTAGCCATTCTGTTCTCCTTAAATGAATACGTGTTTTATTTTCAAATATTATAGCTCAATAATAGTGATTTGTCAAGATGAAAAATAATACATTATGATCGAGATCAACAATGATTTTATTTTCATTTTCTTCACTCCGCTCTGTCGGAATTTTAAAATCCGGAAAGATCCTTTTATAAATCTCCTTTTCTGCCTTTCAGAGCTGTAACAGACGAAACAAGCATGCGGCGGAGTTCTCCGCAGTCGCGTCGAAGTTTATTCACCTTATTTGCGTCGGTGGTATTTGCTTTAATGAATAACTCTAACCGGTATTCCGTTTTATAACTTTATTCCCACTCGATAGTGCCCGTAGGCTTGGGAGTGAGATCGTAGAGAACTCTGTTGATACCCTCGACCTCGTGGGTGATTCTTTCGGTCACCTTATGAAGCACGGAGTAGGGGATCTCCTCTATTGTTGCGCTCATGGCGTCGGTGGTATTGACCGCGCGGATGATGGCGGGCCATCCCTCGTAACGGCTCTCGTCCTTGACACCGACGCTCTTGATGTCGGGAACCGCGATAAAGTACTGCCATACCTTTTCTGCAAGACCGCACTTATCAAACTCATCGCGGAGAATTGCGTCAGCCTCACGCAGAGCCTCAAGTCTGTCACGGGTGATAGCGCCGAGACATCTTACGCCAAGACCGGGGCCGGGGAAGGGCTGACGGTAAACCATAGCGTGCGGAAGACCGAGAGCCTCGCCTACGACTCTGACCTCATCCTTAAAGAGAAGCTTCAGGGGCTCAACGAGCTCGAACTGAAGGTCCTCGGGAAGTC
>CAYWPS010000029.1:0-20005 GCA_964460165.1 uncultured Ruminococcus sp.
GACATTATTCAAAAAGCGTATTGGATAAATGAGAAAAAGATTGAAATGCTCGATTATAAAAAGAGAAACATGCTGATCGAAAGTTATTATAAGCATTTAAACAGCACACAAAGATAAAAGAAAGGCAGGTAGCTATATGACAAAAAAAGATTTTATACGGCGAATTATAATATCTTCCATATTAACCGCGATAGCTATCGCCCTTATTCTGACATTTTGTATCTCTATGTTTAATAGATACTCAAAGCCGAGCGTTGGAAATACATCTATCGAAAGCGGTATAGTTGCCGATGTCTATTACGCCGTCGGCAAAGACGTAGTTATTGTAGAAATGTCAAACGGAGATCAATTACAATTGGTATATCCTAATTTCTCAAGTGAATTATATTCTGCTATCGGTTATGACCTTGACGAGCTTTACGACCTGCTGAAAGGAAAAGAAATTGAATACCGTCGAATGAGTGATCTTCCTTGGATAGTAGAAATTTATGTGGATGGTTTATCGATTGACAACAACGAGTTAACAAGCAAGCAAATAGTCGCATCCCGTATTGGCATAGTAATTGTAGGAATTATTACGCTTGCTTTTCCTATCTGTGGAGATGTTATGTACGTAAAAAAGCAGTATAGATATTACAAAAAATCAGAAAAAAGCAGAGCCCGAAAAGCACGGCGTGACTTAAAGAAAACCTCATGAAATGCATTTAATAATCAAATTGGCATCTATTTTGTCAAGATAACACAAAGGGGCTGGCGCATTTAGGCGCAACCGAAAATGACACGTAAGAATATAAAAAACTCAAAAATTAACAAATGAGCTAGAACTTTTCTATAAGGTTGAAATTCTGCGAATTTCTCCATTAAATCAAGGTCATTTTCTATTCGCGTTTCCCTCCCTCAACGTATTTTTATACGCCTCTCGGTCGGGAGAACCCGAATTTTCGCTCTAAATCCCCCTATCCCCTGCGCAAAAGAGGCTAGCTCAAATGCAGTAAAATGTGTTTGAGCTAGCCTCTTTGCGTTGGTTGCAATGAAGCGTACCCGCAGCGCGTTTATCCCTTGCGGAACTTGAGAGGTGAGATGCCGTACATCTCTCTGAACCTCTTTGAAAAATAGTTGCTGTCACTAAAGCCGCACTTCTCCGCTATTTCCGCGATAGACAGCTGTGGCTCGGAGCGCAAGAAAATCTGAGCTTGCTGAAGCCTTATAATAGAGATATACTCTGATATACCAAAGCCGGTATCGCGCTTGAAAACGCGCGACAGATGCTCGGGTGTCACGGCGCACCGCGACGCAAGATCCGATAGGGTAAGCTCCTCTCTGTAATTCTCCTTAATATAAGCTATCGTCTGAGTTGTGTAAGCGTTTCCGCTTCGCCGAGGGACTTCGGTATCGCGGTTGCGGGCGAGGAGAAAGAAAAGCATATGCATATAAGAAAGTATGGCGCTATCCGAAAATTCATCCGGCGATGAGTACTCTTTTTCGATACTGTTTAGCAACGCAAGAACATCATCAATCACCTTTTTATTGCGATATATGTAAATTATAGTAGGCAAATATCGTATTACGGCGGTTGGTATATAGATAGGAGCGCAATATATAAGACGGCGCTTTGCATCGCTGTCACGATATACGGTCTTATGGATTATACCCTCGGGAATAAGGACGATATCCCCCGCCTCAACGTCGTAGGTATCGTTATCTATGAAGTAGTGGCAGGATCCCTCCTCAAGAAAATATATCTCAAATAGGTTGTGATAATGCTGAGAGCCTGTGGTATTCTTGTGCTGAGAGCTTTTACTATAGTAAAACTTGTCCGATATCGTGTCGCGCGAGCTCATAATTTCATCTCCTTTTCAAAAGCAACACGTGCTTTTTACTATATTATAACAAGGAATATCAAAAAAATCAAGAAAATATCCTATTATTATCAAAAATATTATTGAAATATATATTATATTGATATAGAATAAAATAGAAGAACAAATAAACTATCTATATAGTAAAAAAGGAGGCTTCAATATGAAGTACACAGCAAACGGCGTTGAAGGAGTGAAGATAGCTTACGTAGGCGGAGGCTCGCGCGGATGGGCGTGGGGTCTGATGAGCGACCTTGTATCCTGCCCTGATATGAGCGGCGAGGTTCGCCTTTACGACATCGACAAGGAGGCGGCTGATAACAACGAAATCATCGGCAATCTATTTAATAGTGCCGAGGGCGCAAGATCGCACTGGAGCTACCGCGCGCTTCCTACTCTTGACGAGGCTCTCGACGGCGCGGACTTCGTCGTAATATCTATTCTGCCCGCAACCTTCGACGAGATGGAGAGTGACGTACACACCCCCGAAAAATACGGCATCTATCAGTCGGTAGGAGATACGAGCGGACCCGGCGGAATAATCCGAGCTCTGCGCCTGTTGCCTATGATCGAGGTTATCGCCAAGGGGATCGAGGCTAACTGCCCGAATGCGTGGGTAATAAACTACACCAACCCGATGACGATGACAGTGCGTATGCTCTATAAGACCTTCCCGAAGATAAAGGCGTTCGGCTGCTGTCACGAGGTGTTTGGCACGCAGAAGCTTTTAGCAAGCATGCTTGAGGATATGTGCGGGATCAAGGATGTTCCGCGCGAGGAGATAAAGGTAGGCGTTACCGGTATCAACCACTTCACCTGGCTGACCTCGGCGCAATACAAAAATATTGACCTTTTCCCTATCTACAAGGAGTTTGTGGATAAATACTACGAGACCGGATACGTTAAGGGCAAGGACGACAATTGGATGAACAACTGCTTCGAGTGCTCGCACCGTGTCAAATTTGACCTGTTCCGCAGATTCGGACTCATTGCGGCGGCGGGCGACCGACATCTCGCCGAGTTCTGTGAGGGCAGCTGGTATCTTTCCTCTCCCGAGGCGGTCAAGGCGTGGAGCTTTGGACTTACTCCCGTCTCTTGGAGAAAGGAAAATCTGAAAAAGCGACTCGCAAAGAGCCGCGAGAGGCTCAACGGCAATGATATCGTTATATCCGAGACGGGCGAGGACGGCGTAAGTCAGATGAGAGCCCTGCTCGGTCTTAGCACTATGATAACAAACGTAAACCTCCCGAATATGGGACAGATACCTAACCTGCCGCTCGGCGCCGTGGTTGAGACGAACGCCTGCTTCTGCGCAGATTCGGTAAAGCCAATACTCGCCGGCGAGCTTCCTATGAATATCTACCCGCTCATTTCACGTATAGTAGCATCCCAGGAGCTTGTAGTGGAGGCGGTCCTCAAGCGAGATCTCGATCTTGCGTTCATCGCATTTGCCAACGATCCGCTCGTTACGGTAGATCTTCACGACGCGAGACGTCTTTTCGACGAGATGATTGCCAACACGTCGGCGTATCTTAATATGTACAATATTTGAGGAGCTATCATGTTTGAAGGAATAACACCCGAGGAGGCGGGAATATCGTCCTCGGAGATAAGAAGATACATCAATTATTTAAACGACAACTCTTACTCCACACACTCTCTTTTAATGATGCGCGACGGCAGGATCTTCACCGAGGCTTATTGGAAGCCCTTTGACAAGGATTTCTGTCACCGACAGTATTCACAGACAAAGAGCTTTGTCGGAATTGCGATAGGTCTGCTCGTATCCGATGGCAAGCTCTCGCTCGATGATAAAATAGCCGATCTGTTCCCGGAAAAGATAGACGACCCGGGAGCTCTGCCGGACAGACTAAAGCGGCAGACCGTACGTCATATGCTGACGATGACAACCGTAGGCGAGCAGAGATGGTGGTTCAGCCAGACCGACCCCGACAGAACGCATATTTACTTCAACGGCCGCAAGGAAGTGAATATCCCGGGAGCATTGTGGGAGTATGACTCCCCCGGCTCTCAGGTGCTATCAAGCCTTGTAGAAAAGCTCACGGGTATGCCCATATTTGATTTTCTTTATCAAAGACTGTTCTATCACATGGGCACGTTCAGGACTGCGAAAATGCTCAGGACCCCAAACGGAGACACATGGGGAGACTCCGCGATGCTCTGCACGGCGCGCGATATGGCATCCTTTGCGCAGCTTCTGCTCGACGGCGGTCGCTGGCAGGGCAAGCAGCTTATCGACGAGGCGTACGTAAGGGAGGCGACCTCAAAGGTCGTGGACAACTCTGAGGAGAAGGCAGGACACGTCTTCGGCCACGGCTACGGCTATCAGATCTGGCGCACGGCACGCGGCGGCTACGCCTTCGTGGGCATGGGCGGTCAGCTCACCGTTACGATCCCGTCAAAGCGCCTGATCTTCGTCATCAACTCGGATAATCAGGGCAACGCCTCTGCTTACGACATCATAGTCAACGGCTTCTTCTCGTTTATAGCGGACAGAATGTCCGACACGCCCCTGCCCTCAGCCAACGACGAATATACAAAGCTCGAGGATACCGTAAACAAGCTTGAGCTGTTCGCGCTCAAGGGAGAGGACGGATGCAGCCTTAAGGAGCGCATCAACGGTAAGACTTATATCTGTGAAGCAAACAACCTCGGAATGACAAAATTCTCGTTCGTCTTCGACGGTGATCGCGGCGAGTTCAGATACACTAACGCGCAAGGCGACAAGGTCCTGCCCTTCGGCATAAATAAAAACGTCTTCGGTAAGTTCCCGGAGCTCGGATACTCCGACGAGGTAGGACGCGAGGTAACGACGAACGGACATATGTACTCCGACGCGGTATCTTTACGCTTCACCGAGGTGTCCAAGCTGCAGATGAAGGTACAGATCATCGATAAATACTTCGGTAATTTCCTCGCTACGTTTGCCTTTGCGGGTGACGAAGCGGCGTGCCGTTTTTACGCGACTGCCGAAAACTTCTTAAGAGAATACAACGGAGCGTTCACGGCAAAAAAGAAAAAATAAACTCAAAAGGAGAGCTATATGAGCCTTGTGAAGGCGGATATGCCAGAAAGAGTAATACAGTTCGGCGAGGGAGGATTTCTGCGCGGCTTTGCCGACTGGATGCTGCAGAAAATGACCGACGCCGGCGTCTTCAACGGGAAGGTTGCCGTAGTACAGCCTATCGAGAAAGGCACTTGCGACATTCTCACGGCGCAAGGCTGTAAATATACCCATATAATACGTGGCAGCGAGGGCGTGGAGACGTCGGTTATCGACGTTATATCGCGCTGCATAAAGCCCTACGAGGATTTTGATGCGTATCTATCGCTGGCGGATATCCCCACTATGCGTTTTATCATATCCAACACCACCGAGGCGGGCATAGTATTTGATAACGGCGATACCCCGGATAAAGCGCCTCATATCTCCTTCCCCGCAAAACTCACGCTGCTGTTGAAAAGGAGATTCGACAGAGGGCTCGGCGGCTTTATAGTGCTCCCCTGCGAGCTGATCGACAGAAACGGAGACAGCCTGAAAAAATGCGTTCTTGAGTATTCGGAGCTCTGGGGCTTCGGAGATGTATTTAATGCTTGGATAAATAAGGAAAACGTATTCTGCAACACACTGGTCGACCGTATCAACACGGGATATCCGAAGGATGAGAAAATAGACCTTGGATATGAAGATACGATGATAAATACCTCGGAGTATTTTCATCTCTGGGTCATTGAGACAGATCATGATCTGGAGAGCGAGCTCCCCTTTGGCGCGGCAGGGCTGAACGTGATCGTCACGAGGGATAGGCTCGAGATGTACCGCACGCGAAAGGTGCGTATACTCAACGGCGCGCACACCTCCCTCGTGCCATACGCTCTGCTGTCGGGGCTGGACACGGTCAAGTCATGTATGGATGACGAAAAAATGAGCGCGCATATAAGGAAATGCGTATTTGACGAGATAATACCGACGCTTGATCTGCCGCGCGATGAGCTTGTCGAATACGCCGAGCAGGTGCTCGTAAGATTTTCAAACCCTTACATAAAGCACTATCTTTCTGCAATCGCCTTGAACTCGGTAAGCAAATTCAAGGTAAGAGTTCTGCCGTCGATATCGGAATACAGGAGAAGATTTAACACGCTCCCGGCGGCACTCACCTTTTCGTTCGCAAAGCTGATAGATCTCTATCGCACCGATATGACAAACGACTCGCCCGATGTAAGCGCTTTCATGAAGTCTGCGAGCGTCAGGGATATACTTGCCAAAAGCGAGTATTGGGGCGAGGATCTCTCATTTATGTATGACGAGGTGATGAAATATGTTGATAAACAAACTTGATAACGTAGAGATCGATCTTACCAACGGTCATAAATACGCCGTAAGAGATATCAAAAACGGGGAGAACGTGGTAAAATACGGCAACCCGATAGGTCACGCCGCCACCGATATAAAAAAAGGCGAGCACGTACACACCCATAACATGAAGACCAATCTCTCTGGCGTTATCGAATACAGCTACGTGCCCTTTACGGATACCGGCGAAACGGCGGGTGACGTTCCCACCTTTATGGGCTACGTCAGAGATAACGGTGACGTTGGTATAAGAAACGATATATTTATCGTAAATACCGTCGGCTGCGTGAATAAGACAGCCGAGCGTCTTGCAAAAGCGACCGGCGCCGTAGCCTTTCCCCACCCCTTCGGCTGCTCACAGCTCGGAGATGACCAGCGTATAACTCAGCTCATCCTGCGAGGTATAGTAAATCACCCTAATGCCGCAGGCGTACTGGTGCTTGGTCTCGGGTGCGAAAACAACAATATCTCCGTCTTCCGTGAGGTGCTCGGAGAATATGATAGCGAAAGGGTAAAATTCCTTAACTGTCAGGACGTCGAGGATGAGATGGCAGAGGGATCAAGACTGATAGGCGAGCTCAAAAAATACGCCGAAAAATTCACACGTACCCCCATACCCGTGTCAAAATTACGCATCGGACTTAAATGCGGAGGCAGCGACGGATACAGCGGGATCACCGCTAACCCCTTGGTTGGCAGAGTGTCTGATAAGCTGATCTCGATGGGCGGCGGATGTATTCTCACGGAAGTGCCCGAGATGTTCGGCGCTGAGCATCTGCTTATGGCAAGAGCCGAAAGCAAAGAGGTGTTCGACAGCATCGTCCGTCTCATAAATGACTCAAAAAAATACTACGAGGATCACGGACAGGTCATCTACGAAAACCCCTCCCCAGGCAATAAGGCGGGCGGTATCACAACTCTTGAGGAAAAGTCGCTCGGATGTATAACGAAGTCCGGAAGCACAGCGGTCGTGGACGTGCTGAGCTACGGCGATACCGTAAAGAAGCCCGGTCTTTCCCTGCTGTCAGGGCCCGGAAACGATATAGTGGCAATAACAAATCTGTTTGCGGCGGGCGCGCATATGATACTCTTTACCACAGGTAGGGGAACGCCGGTGGGCAGCGGTGTTCCAACCGTGAAAATAGCAACGAATAATGATCTGGCAAAGCGGAAATCCTCTTGGATAGATTTTGACGCAAGTCCCGTGCTTGAGGGCAAGGAGCTTACGGACGATCTCTTTGCATACGTCATTCGCGTAGCGAGCGGAGAGGAAACCAAAAACGAGATATACGGATACAAGGAGATCTCAATATTCAAGGACGGAGTTACGCTTTAGTCCCGATATAAACGGCATTATAGCTATGTTAAAGTTTGAAAAAATCACGCTGAAAAGCGCAGATCTCGGAGAATACAGCGTCCTTTTCTGTACCGTTGTCTTCAAATAAACGGATTACAGAGAAATCTTTACGCAGTGCGGGTACGCACCTGCAATTTACGGCAAAAAATCCCCTTAAAGCAGACATAGCACTCTGCCATAAGGGGATTTTTTGATCATCTGTCCTGTATAAGCCTGGCGGAAAGGGCGTAAAGCGGCTTAAAAGCAGTGCTGTACTCCTCGAAGGTGCGTGTGCGCTCGGTGGTCCACGTGCGCTCCGCAAAGGCAGCGATATGAGCCATCAATACCGTTATCTCCTGCTCGTAGGTCATCTCCCATACGCAAAGCATAGCACCCTTCACCTGATCGGTGGGCTCTATGTTGATGGGGTTGAGGGTCGCGACGGACTTCTCCCACCAATGCTGCCAATTGTACACGTTCCACTCGAATATGCTTCTTGCGTTCCACGAGAACGTGGGCGATGCCGCGATGAGATCCGGAACGAGATACAGCGGCTTCCATGATGCGTTTACTATCGGGAAGCCCGCCTCGAGAAGCTCGTGGGTAGTCTGATAGTGATTCTCCCAAGAGAAGACTACGGTCTCGGGCGGTATCTTATCCGAGCCCTTGCGCGGGAAGCCCTCCCACACCATAGGTGTTTTGCCAAGTGATAGGACGTATGACGTTACGCGCGCTACGTAGTCGCTGTACAGTCCGTAAACGTCGTCAATACCGTTCTGTTCCATATATCTGCGGCACTCGGAGCACTCATTCCAGAGCGAGATATTCGCCTCGTCGCCTCCGATATGTATATAAGGCGCTTCGGGAAACAGATCGCAGATCTCACGGATAAGCGTTTTGACTCCCTCAACCGCGCGCTCACTGCCCGCGCAGAGCAAGGATCTGTCGCTGATGAGCTCGCCGCTCTCGTTATAAAAGGCGTCGGCGCTTCCCTCTCGTCTGTCCATGAACACCTCGGGATAATAGGTGTTGAGAACGGGCGCGTGTCCCGGGCACTCAAGCTCGGGGATCAAGACGACGCCGCGCGCCTTGGCGTACTCGCGAAGAAAGGCGATCTCTTCCTCTTTATAATATTTTCCCGGGACACAAAGCTTCGGAAAAGCCTTGGTAGGCAGTGTGTAGAGCTTATTGTCCGCAAAATGCAAATTAAGATACTTTACCTTGTAGAAAAAGCAAAGGTCAACGTACTTCAAAAGCTTATCGAAGGGGTGCCACTCGCGACCGATATCGACCATGAGCGACCGATAATCCTTATCGGGAGAATCTTCTATCTCGACCTTAGGAGCAAGTATACCGCGGTTGCTGATCCTGCAAAGCTGGAGAGCCGTGGCAAGACCGTAGGTCACGCCCTCGGAGGCACTCGCATAGATGCGAAGCGTATCTTCCGTCACCAAGCGGTAGGAATCCTCGGCTATCCCGGAATCAAAAACAAGCTCAACGCCGCCCTTTTTGCCTATCTCAAGGCAGGTGCCGTGCCCCTTCTCAAAGGAGTCGCAAAATGCCAGGACGTGAATATTCCAAGCCTCCTTGTCAGTGATTATTGCAAACGGCAGCGTGACAAGCGCTCCGTCATATTCTATGCATTTTTTTGGCGCGGGGATCAAATTCAGCATAACTCTACCTCGTTTCAGTTAATTTTGATTTATTTTTTAACAGACCGATCCTGCCAGACGGTTACCAAAGAGTATTCCGCATCGTAGTTTTTCCCTGCCTGAGCATAATCGCAAAGAGTGATTTTCCCGTTCTTCGTCTCTATCTCGTACGCGATATTGCTATCAAAAACGGTATTTTTTATACGTCTTGCGCGTACTGCTCTTCCGTCCTTAGCACTGATGGATAAGGGGGTTGTTATATCGTCAAGTCTTGCATCTCTTGCCAGAGCTATCGGGCCCTTTGTAAAAGCGATCTTACCGTTTATGACGCGCATTTTCACGGGTGCCTTGAGCTTGAGCTCAAGCTTGTCTTTATTCCAGACGCGGCTGATGCATAGATAGCCGTTCTTTTCCTCGCCGCTCACAGCCTCGCCGTTGACAAGGACCGTAAAGCTATCCGCCCACGAGGGTATCCTCAGCGCTACTGTAAAGCTCCGCCCCTTGCCGTCTACGCTCATCTTGGCGCCCTTGCAGCTATAGGGATCTGCGTAAACGTTGAGGCTGACGCGCTCACCGTTTATATCCGTTCTGAAACGGCAGGAATTATAAAGATTGACGTAAATACCGCTATCGCCCTTCATGACCGCGAAGAGTCCCATTATGGCAGTGCCCGCGCTTCCTATGCAGACGCAGCAGCCGTAGGTTCTGCCCTCTCCGATAAGCTGTACGCCGCCGCATCTCAGACCGCGTCTGTCGCGGTAAAGCGGACTGTAGCTGTCAAAGGGATAAGCCCCGTGCTCCTTGACGACAAAGACCTCGCCGCCGGGAAGCCAGGTTCTGACAAGGGCGTGGCGCATAGTCTGATGCTCGTTATTTACGGCACCGTACATTGCGTTGAGTCCCGATCTCTCTATATATTCCGCGTATTTAGCGTTGCCCGTAAGCGAAAGGAGCTTTGCGCAAAGCTTAATGAAGGTAACGGTAACGCAGGTCTCCTGCATCACGTCCTCTGTCGCGGGCTCTGTCTGTGTCAGGGTTGAGTTATCCAGGAACTCGTGCCTGCAGCCTGCACCGCCTATCAAGGTGTAATCTGTCTTGGCTATCATATCGACGAAGTTCTCAACTGCGGTGAGGTGATCGGGATCCTTCGTGTGCTTGTAATACTCAAGCACGCCCTCGAAGCAGCTCATCATCTCATACGCCTTCGTCACCGGGAACTGATAGGGGTACAGCTTTCCTTCAAGACAAAGCCTGATGAGATCGGCACCCTTGCACATTCCGGTTGAAATTATGTAAGAGGAAAAATCAAGATATTTTCTGTCGTCCGTAAGAGTGTACATTCTGACGAATGCTTCAAGTATGGACGCGGAGTTCAAGCCGCCGAGATGACCCGACGTATCAAGGATCGAGAGCTTACCTTCACCTACATGATCGATAATGTAATCGGCATGGCGCTTAAGCGCGTTTATGATTTTCGTTTTAAGAGCTTTGCTCTTACATATATCAACAAAGTAGCTCATGCCTAATATGACGTACTTTCTCGACCACATGTCCCAACCGTTAAATTCGGTATCTACCGTGTAGGTGGAGAAGCGGCCGAGCCCGTCCTGTACGGTGAGCATATCCCTTACCGTTGCGGCAAGCACGGAGTAAAGTCTCTCGTTTTTCGTCGCGCGGTAGGTAAGGCTGGCTCCCCGCATCATCTTGCCCCAATATTCTCCTCGCCAGCCGAGATTGTCTCCGTCCTCTCTGCGACGGAACTGATCAACCAGCAAAGCCCACGTGTCAGAGTCCGTCAACTGATCCTCTATCGTATAATCGATCATCTCGCCGCAGTATCCGTAAGGTCTTATCTCACCCGGAACTGCGAATTTAAGTCTTGAGTCTATCATTATGTACCTCAAATTATTTTTTGTTTTCAGTTTCCAAGAGCTGCGAAAATACTCTGTACGTGCCATAGGTCCAGCCGAGCATAGCAGGTGTCTCGTACTCGGCAAGCGCTTCTGCACTGCCCTTCACAACGTCGTACTTCTCCCAAAGATGACCGGTCTTTGCAAAGCATTCTTCCATAAGGCGAAGGAATTTAGACGCTATCCTCAAGGCATCCTCGGTATATCCGTATCTTAAGAGTCCGCCGACCACTATCTGCTGCATAGGCGGCCAACCGTTAGGATATCCCCACTGGAACGTGCCGCGTATCTCGTCGCATTGCTCGCTCGTGACTGTGCCCCACTCGGTCTCAAGGAGAGGAAGCTTGCGTACCGCCGCCTCTGCCTCGTCAGCGGTCGCCATACCGAAGTAAAGCGGGTAATAGCATGCAGCACTGAAAAGAGTCGTGCGCTTTCCGAGTTTTAGATCATAGTCGAAGAAGATTCCATCCTCATCCTTTAAATACCTTCTGCAAAGCTCTGTTCGACGCAGCTTACGTTCACGCCAGAGCAGCTCATCATCCGGCATGGAAAGCTCTTTTGAGAAGAACTCCATGTTATCTTCCATTGAATAGATGAGAGAATTAAGCTCTGCCGGAAGGATATCATAAGCGCGGTAGGTCATCCTCGGATTTATATCCCATCCGCTCTCACCAACGGCATAAAGACCTCTTGCAAGCTCGTCATAGGATACGTCCGGGGTGTAACCGAGACGCTCTGTTAGGATATCGACCGCTCTGCGCTTTTGCTCATCGGAAATCGGCAATACGGCATCGTAGTGGGAAAGACCAATATCGGTATTTCTCTTTCCCGTATAGAAGGCATACTCCTTTAAAATAGCAGGAAGTGCATCCGAAAGCCACTCCTTGTCATTCGTCACCTCATATATCTCTCTTATCGCCTGCGACATAAAGGGCGGCTGTGAATTGTTCAAGAACTCGGCTCTGTTGCCATTCAAGACAAAGCCGAATCTCTGTGCCATCGCCATAAGATTCTCGACGTTGTTTTTTGCCTGTGTGACCTCACCGTCTATTATAAGACCTCTGTTGGTAAAATAGGTGTCCCAGTAATACATTTCCTGAAACATACCCGAGGCGCAGGGGACATTATACGGTCTTGGTAAAGCAAAAAACGGATAGCTGTCCTCTTTGCACTCTCTGAGTGTCTTTGGGAGATTGGTTTTTATATATTCGTTCAGCATTCAGATCACCTTGCTTGTTATTTGCTTGTTGAAAAGCGACCGCATTTTTTGGCGGTCGCTTTGCTTTTATCGTCAAAAATGACAATTATTATTTACAGTTTTGAGATTGTTGCACCAAAGGGAATGAACGAGAGCTCGCAGAGCTTAAAGCACTTCTTGCCGAAGGGGATACCGATAATGGTTATACAAAGGACTATTCCTACGACAAGGTGTATGAGGGAGAGTATCGCTCCGCCAAGGAGAACCCAAAGACAGTTCGTCTTCGGATATCTGTCAAAATCTACCTCTGCAATACGTCCGAAGGGCCAGATAGCGTATCGTGCTATCTTAATGTACTGAAGTCCGAAAGGAATACCGACAACCGTTGCGCACAAAGCGACACCGACGGCAAAGTGTATAACTGCCATCCACACACCGTAGATCGCAAACCAAATAAGATTACCTATGAATCTAAACAACTTCATTTTATTCCTCCTTTGGAAAAATAACTTATCCGGAACAATTATATCACAAATAAAATCGGCTGTCAATCACGTGCGCGCTTTTAATACAGAAAATTATTTTAAAAAACTTGTGAGATCATATTGCATTTTGAAAAAATATGTGATACAATATTCACGTATATAATAAAACTTACATGGAGGTGTTGATATGAAACACATCAAGACTATTGAGACCAAGAATCTTTGCGACAGCGCTAAGAATGGCGGATGCGGCGAGTGCCAGACCTCTTGCCAGTCCGCATGCAAGACCAGCTGCGGTATTGCTAATCAGCAGTGCGAGAGCAAGAAGTAATTTTCTGAAAAATGCCGTCTTACAGGCGGCTTTTTTTAGTGCTGAAGGAGAGGATACGAAAATGGTACATCAATACAAGCTCGGCGGGTACAACGTCGTTTTGGATATATGCTCGGGCGCGGTACACGTAGTTGACGACGTTGCCTACGACGTCATTGAGCTCTTTGAGAAAAAGAGCCGCGGCGAGATACTCCGCGAGTTAAATGAAAAATACGAGTCACTCGACGAGGTGACGGGCGAGGACATCGCCGAGTGCTACGATCAGATAGCAGAGCTCAAGGAGGCAGGTAAGCTCTTCACCCCCGATAACTTCGAGCCTATGGCGGACAAGCTCAAGGCAAAGACCGCGGGAGTTGTGAAGGCGCTGTGCCTGCATATCGCGCACACCTGCAATCTCAACTGCTCTTACTGCTTTGCAAGCCAGGGTCACTATCACGGCGAAAGAGCGGTTATGAGCTATGAGGTCGGAAAGCGCGCGCTCGACTTCCTCATCGAAAACTCGGGCACGAGAAGAAACCTTGAGGTCGACTTCTTCGGCGGCGAGCCTCTGCTCAACTTCGAGGTCGTAAAGGATCTCGTGAAGTACGCGAGAAGCATTGAAAAGGAAAAGGGCAAGAACTTCCGCTTTACCCTGACTACAAACGGAGTGCTTATCGACGACGACGTAATAGACTTCGCCAACAGAGAAATGAGCAACGTCGTCTTAAGCCTTGACGGACGTAAGGAGATACACGACCGCTTCAGAGTAGATTACTCCGGCAAGGGCAGCTTTGATAAAATAGTTCCGAAATTTCAGAAGCTCGTCGAAGCAAGAGACGGTAAGAACTATTACATGCGCGGCACCTTCACGCACGCGAACCCCGACTTCCTCGAGGATATAAAGGTCATGCTTGACCTTGGATTTAACGAGTTAAGCATGGAGCCCGTGGTATGCGCGGCGGGAGATCCCTCGGAGCTTACCGACGAGGACATAAAGACAGTTTGCGAGCAGTATGAAAAGCTCGCGGAGCTGATGCTCGAAAGACATAGGGCAGGACGCCCCTTCACCTTCTATCACTACATGATCGATCTCAAGGGCGGTCCCTGCATCTACAAGAGGATCTCCGGCTGCGGCTCGGGAACGGAGTATATGGCAGTCACCCCCTGGGGTGATCTCTATCCCTGCCATCAGTTCGTGGGTGACGAAAAGTACAGACTCGGCGATATCTACGTCGGTGTCACAAATAAGGAAAAACAGGCGGAGTTCGCCTCCTGCAACGTTTACGCCAAAGAGGAGTGCCGCGACTGTTGGGCGAAGCTCTACTGCTCGGGCGGATGCGCGGCAAACGCCTATCACGCAACCGGCTCAGTCACGGGAATTTACAAGAAGGGCTGTGAGCTCTTTAAAAAGCGAATGGAATGTGCTATAATGCTTGCTATTGCAAAGGAACTCGAGTAATATGAAAACTCCCATCTGCACATTTTTAGAAAAATATGCATCAGATGACAACTTAAGATTACATATGCCCGGGCACAAGGGGATCGGTCAAGGCTGCGAGCGCTTTGATCTCACAGAGGTCGACGGAGCGGATAGTCTGTACGAGGCAAGCGGTATAATAAAGGAGAGCGAGGGAATAGCCTCAGAGATATTCGGAGCGCACACGTTCTACTCCACGGAGGGCTCGTCGCTGTCGATAAGAGCTATGCTCTACCTTGCAGCCCTTACAAAAAGGGGCGAGCGGGCGCTGATACTTGCGGGAAGAAACGCGCACAAGGTCTTCGTTAGCGCGGCAGCCCTTCTCGACTTTGACGTTGAGTGGATGACCTCGTCATCGCCGTCCTACCTCTGCTGCAATCCGAGCGCCGACGAGCTCTCGGCAAAGCTCGACTCGATGACGAGAAAGCCTGCGGCGGTATATATCACCTCCCCCGATTATCTCGGAAACACGGCAGACGTTGCCTCGCTCGCAAAAGTATGTCACGAAAGAGGCGTTATGCTTCTCGTAGACAACGCCCACGGAGCATACCTCGCATTTCTGAGACCCTCTCTGCATCCGATAGCGCTCGGCGCGGATATGTGCGCCGACTCGGCTCACAAGACGCTCCCATGCCTCACGGGCGCGGGTTATCTGCATATATCAAATAACGCACCAATAGAAATGATCGCCCGTGCTAAAGGCGCGATGGCTCTTTTTGGCTCGACCAGCCCATCTTACCTTATCCTCGCATCGCTCGACCGCGCAAACGCCTATCTGACGGACGGATATACCGAGAAGCTTGAAGGCTTCACTAAAAAGCTTGACGGCATAAAGCGCAGACTCTCTGTACTCGGGTATGAGATGATCGGTGACGAGCCGATGAAGCTCACCCTCGCGCCAAAATCCTACGGCTATACGGGCTGCGAGCTTTCGGCGCATCTTGAAAAAAACAGGATAGTTCCGGAATTTGCGGATCCCGACTATCTCGTGCTTATGCCGACGCCGGAAACCTCCGATGCCGAGATGGAAAGGCTTGAAAGCGTGCTTTCTTCGCTTCCGAAAAAGGAGAAAATTACGGAAGCTCCCCCTGCTCTTTCGCTTCCCGATCGTATATTATCGCCGCGCGAGGCGATAATGTCGGATGCAGAGGAAATCGAGACCGATAAAGCTTACGGAAGGATATTATCATCCGTTACGGTAGGATGCCCTCCCGCAGTACCGATCGTAGTATCGGGAGAGAAAATAGACAAATCGGCAATCGCTTCATTCAAATATTACGGAATTGAGACCTGCTTTGCGGTTAAATAACCGAAATGATTCCTCAAAAACAGAGCTGATGGGTTTGACAGTTTACTTGCAACCCTTGGATACGTGCGTGAGGGACGGTATTACAGGGTAATGGCGGAAAATGCCGACACTATCGCAGTTGTTAGCCATGCAGGCACGTCAACGGGTGTGCTCTCAAGGCTCTTTAATCTGCCTGCCACCTTCCTATTTGATGCCCTGCGTCCGCACCTGGCGGCAGTTACCGTAGTAACAATGAAGGGAAGCGTGGGAGATCTTATCTCCCCGAGGTTCGAGATAGCCAACGACTCGCGGCACGTTCCGGGTATATAAAACAAAAAAATGCTTGACAGAGGGACTTTTTCCTACTGTCAAGCATTTTTATAAGAATTATTATGAAAACAGGATATCCTCCGCGTCAGCGCAAATAGCGTGATAAATTGGCAGGTGATACTCCTGCACCTTGAAGGTCTCGGTAGCGGGAGCCTTTACGGTAACGTCACAAATTTCCGCAAGCCTGCCTCCCATACTGCCCGTAAGCGCTACCGTAAAAATACCGAGGGCGCGAGCCGTTTTTGCAGCCAGCGTCACGTTCTCCGAATTTCCCGAGGTGGAAAGGCATATGAGCACGTCGCCCGGTCTTCCGAGGGCGTAAGTCAGCTGTGCATAGACGAGCGACGGGGAAACGTCGTTGGCATATGCGGAAAGCGCCGAGGAAAGCGAGGTAAGCGGTATCGCGGCGATTCCCCTCTGCAAAAGAGAGGCGTCATCAGCGCCAAGCTGTGAAGAAAGCGCGTCCAGCTCATCACCGCAGGGAGTACGCTTCAAAAGAAATCCTTTCAGCAGCTCTCCCGATATATGCTCCGCATCCGCGGCGCTGCCACCGTTGCCCGCTACCAGCACCTTGCCGCCCGCCTTATGAGAGGCTACTATCGCCTCGACCGCCGAGCATACATACGCTCTCAGCGAGGCAAGCTCCGGATATCTTTTTATCATTTCATCTGTATATCTCATATCATCAATCCTCCGTTATTGCTACCGAAAGCGCCGCCACATCGCCAATACTGTCACCGAGCATAGCCGGTACGATACGGCATACCGAGGCGGACGCCGCCAGCGCCTCCTTCTCTATCACCCGAAGCGTAACGTCACGGAACAGAGCCTCGGCTCGCGCGTAAACGCTGCCTATAACGATAAGCTCAGGATTTAAAACGTCAATAAGCATCGACAAACCCATACCCAGCTTTTCTGCACTTATGTTGAACACTCGGAGAGCATCCGTGTCACCGGATCTCGCGCGCTCGGCAAGATACGCCGTCGTAAGCGAGGAGATCTCATTTTCGTTCTTCGCAAACGTAAGCGGCGCGCCGCGTCTGATAGCATCCTCTGCCATAGAGCGCGCGAGCCTTGTTATACCTCCACCAGAACAGAAGCCCTCAAACGAGCCTCGTTTCCCATATCCGACAGGTCCGTCATCCGCGAGCCTGATGTGTCCAACCTCGCCGGCATTTCCGTTAGTTCCGCTATAAAGCCTTCCGTCAAGAATGAGCCCCGCGCCAAGTCCTGTGCCAAAGGTGAGAAACACCATATTTTGAGTGCCCTTACCTGCCCCGAAGCGCCACTCTGCAAGAGCGCAGGCGTTAGCGTCGTTGCATAGTCTTGCCGGAATACCAAAGCGTTCTTCAAGCATCTCGGTTATATGCACCTCATCCCATCCGGGCAGATTCGGAGGCGAGAGAATAATACCTTTTTTTTCATCAAGCGGTCCGCCGCAGGACACACCTATCGCAAAGGAAGGCATAAATGCTTCGACAGCAGAAAAAATCTTACGGAGGGTGCTATCCCTATCTGTTGTCCGGAAGACTGTCTTCTCAAGTATTCTTCCTTTTTCGTCGCCCTTGATCACGGCACACTTTGTACCGCCTATATCAATACCAATATAATATTTATCCATAATTTGTAACCAATAGTTTACTTATTCCAGTGTAAATTTTAAAACCACAGGATTGTGATCAGAATAGGTGAATCCCGTAACAATATTCTCCACCTCAACGCACCTGACGTTATCGGATATGATAAATCCGTCAACGATAATAGTGAAATTCCCCTCCTCGTAGGGAACGTCGCAGTCGCGGCAGGTGGGGTTTATCTCGCCGTCCTTATAGCTGATGGCGCGTGAGAAGCCCTCGGGTATAAGCTCATCAGGGAACGGCTGAGCCCAGCCAAAGTCGAGAGTACCCAAGCCGTCATTCAGCTTCTGCGTCGAGTCACCGGTGAAATCGTGGTTGAAGTCTCCGCCGCATATCACGTAATTGCCCTTATCGTACTCCGACTTCATATCGTTCATAAGCATCGTCATCTGCGCCGTGCGGATCTCATCGCTGCCTCCGTACGCCGAGCTGTGAACGTTGTATATAACGAGCTCCTTACCGTTCTCAACCGCTATCCGCGATACGCTGTAGCAGCGGTCCAGATCAAGAAATTTTGAAAGCGAGGTGGATATTGGGAAGGAACGCCTCAGCGACGACGTGATATTGAAGCGAGAGAAGGTTGCCATCGAGCTGTACGACGCGCCGTGCGGCTCAAGGAGAGGATACATAAGATATGCGGAGTCGTAATTGACCGCCTTGCATCTTGAGTATCCCGCAAAGCCGGACGAAAGAAGGTCATACTGATTTACGTGATAGCTTCTCGTGGAATCGATATCTACCTCTTGAAAAAGTATAAAGTCGGGGTCGAGCGCGCCAACGCGGCTCATCGCGGCGTTTATACATTCTATAACGCTCTCCTCGCTGCGAGCACGCGATTCCGTACCTCCATCCATAAAGAAGGTGAAATCCTGTACGTACGCTCCGAAGCCGAGATTCTGCGTAACTATCGTATATTCGGTGTTAAGCGCTACTGCGCCGTCCTCTCCCTCGCCCTCTACCGTAAGAGGCAAATTATCCTCAATTCTCTCGTACGTGACGATCACATAAGAAAGATATACAAGCACCGCGATCAACACCGCAGAAAGCAGAAATAAGAGAGGCTTTATGATCGATTTGGCAATTCTCATTCATTTTCTCCCAAAAATGCAGTTTTTGACAACAACTATTTGCGTTTTGCAGCGTATGCGCGCAAAACAAGCATCGCTGATTATACAACGCGCAAAGAAACACTCAGTAAATCAATACCGTTTTATATGCTACACTATATTCTATCACATAACATTATCTTTTTCAATAGTGCGCGCGCAATTTGGCGCCGTAATGTGCATTTTTTGAAAAAATGCACATTTAAATAGGTTTATTTTTATGAAAAACGAAAAAAATTCAATTAGTCGAAAAAAAGCTATGACTTTTTATTTACAAGACGAAAAAAATGTGGTATAATACTACGGTGGAATTTTTTAACGCATATAATGCGGAAGGAGATATTTTATGAGTCGTATGGTAGGTACAGTCTCACGAGGACTCAGAGCGCCCATTATTAGACAGGGCGACGACATCGTAGACATCGTCGTAAACACGGTGCTTGAAGCATCTGAGAGCGACGGCTTCGCTGTTCGCGACAAGGATATAGTAGCTATGACGGAGGCGATCGTCGCAAGAGCGCAGGGAAACTATGCGAGTGTTGACGACATCGCGGAGGACGTGAAGGCAAAATTCGGCGGTGAGACAGTGGGAGTCATCTTCCCTATTCTTTCCCGTAACAGATTTGCCATCTGTCTGCGCGGAATTGCTAAGGGCGCGAAGAAGGTCGTGCTTATGCTCTCCTACCCATCTGACGAGGTCGGAAATCATCTGGTAAGCCTCGATCAGCTTGATGAAAAGGGTGTTAATCCCTATACCGATGTGCTCTCGCTCGAAAAGTACCGTGAGCTCTTCGGCTACGAAAAGCACAGATTCACAGGCGTTGACTACGTCGAATACTACGATAGTCTTATCAGAGAATCCGGTGCTGACTGCGAGATCGTATTCGCAAACGACCCCAGAGCGATCCTCAAATATACCAAGAACGTTCTCAACTGTGATATACACTCAAGATTCAGAACCAAGAGACTTCTCAAAAATGCCGGCGTTGAAATAAACTACGGCATCGACGAGATACTCTCCTCTCCCGTTAACGGTTCGGGA
>CAYWPS010000030.1:0-19857 GCA_964460165.1 uncultured Ruminococcus sp.
TCTCGAGAGCCTCGAAGGGATCTACCGCGTTACCCTTGGACTTGGACATCTTCTGACCTTCTTTATCGAGCACGTGTCCGAGAACGAGAACGTTCTTGTAGGGCGCGCAGTCGAATATGAGCGTCGAGATCGCCATAAGAGAGTAGAACCAGCCGCGTGTCTGGTCAACGCCCTCGCTGATGAAGTCCGCGGGGAACTGGGAGTGGAAGATCTCCTTGTTCTCGAAGGGGTAGTGCCACTGCGCGAAGGGCATAGAGCCGGAGTCGAACCAGCAGTCTATGACCTCGCTGACACGCTTCATCTCGCCTCCGCACTCGGGGCAGGTGATGGTTACCGCGTCGATGAAGGGGCGGTGCAGCTCGATATTATCGGGACAGTTCTTGGACATGCTCTTAAGCTCTGCGATAGAGCCGATGGCGTGTCTGTGACCGCAGGAGCACTCCCAGATGTTGAGGGGCGTGCCCCAATATCTGTTACGGGAAAGTCCCCAGTCCTGCACGTTCTCAAGCCAGTCGCCAAAGCGTCCCTTGCCTATATTTTCGGGGATCCAGTTGACAGTGTTGTTGTTTTTGATGAGGTTGTCGCGGATAGCGGTCATTCTGATGAACCACGTGTCGCGGGCGTAGTAGATGAGGGGCGTGTTACATCTCCAGCAGTGAGGATAGTCGTGCTCGAACTTCGGAGCGGAGAAGAGCTTGCCCATCTTTGCGAGATCCTCGAGGATGATGGGGTCTGCCTTCTTTACGAATATTCCTGCGTAGGGAGTGTTAGCTGTGAGCTCTCCCTTGCCGTCAACGAACTGTACGAAGGGGAGGTCGTATTTTCTGCCGACCTTGGAGTCGTCCTCGCCGAAGGCGGGAGCAATGTGTACGATACCCGTACCGTCGGACATGGTTACGTAATCGTCGCACACGATATAATGCGCCTTAGCCTTCTGACGCGTAACCTCGTCGGCGGTGAAGTCAAAGAGGGGCACATACTCGCGTCTTTCAAGATCCGCGCCCGTCATTTTCTCCAGCACGGTGTAGGCTGCCTCGCCATCCTCCTTTGCGAGAGGGGAAAGCACCTTGTCAAGCAGAGCCTCTGCCATATAGTAGACGTTGCCGTCGATGCAGGATACCTTGCAATAGGTGTCCTTTGGGTTAACGCAGAGCGCAACGTTAGAGGGCAGAGTCCAGGGGGTAGTGGTCCACGCGAGGTAGTATGCGTCCTCGTCAGCGCACTTAAAGCGCGCGATAGCCGATTTTTCCTTGACGGTCTTATAGCCCTGAGCTACCTCGTGGCTTGAGAGGGGAGTGCCGCAGCGAGGGCAGTAGGGAACTATCTTGAAGCCCTTATAAAGAAGGCCCTTGTTCCATATTTCCTTGAGAGCCCACCACTCCGACTCGATGAAGTCGTTGGTGTAGGTTACGTAGGGGTGCTCCATATCAGCCCAGAAGCCGACGGTTCCGGAGAAGTCCTCCCACATTTCCTTGTAATTCCATACGGACTCCTTGCAGTGTCCGATAAAGGGCTCGAGGCCGTAAGCCTCTATCTGATCCTTACCGTCGATGCCGAGCTTCTTCTCAACCTCAAGCTCAACGGGCAGACCGTGTGTATCCCAACCCGCTTTACGAAGGACACGTCTGCCCTTCATGGTCTGATAACGGGGCACCATATCCTTGATTACTCTGGTGAGCACGTGACCGATATGGGGCTTTCCGTTTGCGGTAGGCGGTCCGTCGTAGAAGGTGTAGTCCTTACAGCCTTCACGCTCGGCGATACTCTTTTCGAAGACGTTGTTCGCTTCCCAGAATGCTCTGGTAGCTTTTTCTCTCTCGACAAAGTTCAGGTTTGTCGAGACCTTCTCGTAAATCTCCATTTTTTCTCCTTTTGAGTCATAATACTCGTATATATAATTATTTCTTTGCTCGGTTGGTCGTTTTTTGGTGTGTCAGGTGCCTGAAGCGTAGTAAAAAAAAGAAAAACCGCTTCCATATGGAAACGGAAAAATTATACCATCCATTCACATATCCACCAATATGCGCCCAAGATTACGGTAGGGCACCGTCGCTCATTACTTACAGCTTCACAAGCGCGACTCGGAAGTGATATTCACGGCATAAATGCCACGGCTTTCACCGTCAGCGCGTAATCCGTATCGGGCTTCCACCGTCCCCGACTCTCTATATCTTTTCCGCGCGGTTACTGTCTTCGTCACAGTCTTTAGATTTTTTACATATAGATTTTACTACAAAGATTTTAAAATGTCAATAGTTTTATAAAATTAAAATGTACGCCTATAAGTTATGATTGACAACTCGGGGGACTTTGTGATAATATATAAGAGTGGAACGGCAAATATAAGAATAGCATTATCGGAGTCCGATAGGAAAGCAATTGGGTCAAGGAGGAAGTATGGATAGCGAGCGTCTTAAAAATCTGTACGAGCGGGTTTACTCGCGTCCGACCTTGGTCTCTGCAATTAAGGCGCTGGGCTTTGGTGCGGTCTGGTTCGTTGTGGCGGGATTTGCCACGGTAGGCGTATCTCTTTTGCTTGACGGCAGATACGTTGATTGCCTGGGGCTTCTCTTGGCTGCGGCAATACCGTTTGCGGTAGTGAGTGTGGCTCGTATATTCATCAATTCGAAAAGACCTTACGAGGTTATTGATTTTGACGCTTTCGAATGGATGAGGGAGGAGAGAAGACCGGGAAGATCCTTCCCGTCAAGACATGTTTTCTCCGCCTTCTTGTTAGGCGTACTGATACTTGAGCACAGTGTGTCTCTCGGAGCTGCGGTCCTTCTTGTCGGTGCGCTCCTCGGTGTTTGCCGCGTGCTTCTCGGGATACATTATCCCAAAGACATAATCGCGGGTGAAATTATCGGGGCCGTGTCCGGAATTGTTGGATTGCTTGTTTTGTAAATAATTATTGTCATAATAACGATATAAAAGATTAAAAATGCCGTTTTGGCTGAATGGAGAAATATATGAAGGTAACTTGGTTAACGCAAGCGGGTCTGCTTTTTAAGAACGAAAGGATCACGGTTCTGGTTGATCCGTTCCTTTCCAATGAATGTGAGAAGGAAAGAAAAATACCGATCGACTCAAGCTTCTTCGAGGCAGAGCCCGACGTGATCTTGATAACACATTCTCATCCGTATCATCTTGATAAGGCTACTCTTGATAAGTTTCTCCTGGGTCGGGATAAGGAGATAACGATCCTTGCCGGAGGCGCTGCATACAAGAAGCTTCGTTCCTTTGGTTACTCTCATAACATCGTGCTCCTTACTCCTCACACCGTGTGGAGCGAATGTGGCGTGACCTTCTACTCAGTAAAGGCTGAGCACAGCGAGAGAGACGCGGTAGGATTTATTCTTGACGATGGCGAGAAGACCTATTACGTCAGCGGCGACACGCTCTATAACTTTGACGTTATCGACGACTGTCTTGATCTCGTCGAGGACGGTGTGGATTACGCCTTCCTTCCCATCAACGGCAGTGGTAATAACATGAACGCCAAGGATGCGGCTGACTTTGCCTACGAAATCGGCGCCAAAGCGGCTGTTCCGATCCACTACGGACTCTTTGACGACGTCGATCCCGATGACTTTGATTTTGACGATAGGATCATAATTTCGCCTTATGAGGAAATAGAACTGTAATCAACCAATAATTGATATAATAATATGGAGAAAAAATAAGAAAATAAGGATATGTACGATTATCTTTTATATTTTCTTATTTTTTCTTTTTTGGGATGGTGTGTTGAGGTCGTGTTTTACCTCGTCAAGACGGGCAGACCTATCAACCGCGGGCTTGCCACGGGTCCTGTGTGTCCCATCTACGGAGTTGGTATCTGTCTGTCATATCTTTTGCTGGGCACGATAAAAAACTTCTTTCTTTTAACGCTTTTATCAATGGCGGTTGCGACCATAGTTGAGTTTGCCGTCGGTCTTCTGACGGATAGAGCGCTTGGCAAAAGACTATGGGATTACAGATCGGAGCAGGGAAATATTCTTGGTTACGTTTGCCCGCGGTTTTCTTTAATATGGGGAGTTGTATGCGCGGCGGTGATAAAGCTCATACCGAGGCTGAATCCCTTGATAGACCGCTTAAAGAACCCGTATGCTTATTCCGTAACGGTAATTTTGTTTGCCGCTATTGTGGTGGATATAAAGCTTTCGATGACGAGAAAACCGAGATCGGTTGTTTAAATTAAACCAAGTTGAAAACAGCTATATTTTGCAAATAATAGTTGTCAATTATGCGGTTGATGCGCGATCGATATTCCAAATTAGTAAAAATAGAGCGAAAAAACAAAAAGCAAGAACAGGGGAAAGCGATCCTCTCTTCTTGCTTTTTGTTATCCGTTTGTTGCTTTTGTATCACACGAATCCGATCTTTCTTCTGACCTTGGACATAGTACGTCTTGCGTAGCCGTACGCCTCCTCGGCACCCATCTTCATCACGGCCTCAAGATGCGCCTTGTCCGCGATGAGCTTCGCAAATTCCTCTCTTACATCCTTAAGACCGTCGGCGCACGCCTCGCCTACCGCCAGCTTGAAGTCGCCGTAGCCCTTGCCGTCAAACTCGCGCTCGATCTCATCGAAGGTCTTGCCCGTGAAGGCGCGGTATATAGTCATAAGGTTGGATACACCGGGCTTATCCTCGGAGTAGCGCACGCAGGTATCGGAGTCGGTGACCGCTCTCTTGAACTTGCGCATTATGTCATCCTTTGAGTCGAGGATGTAGACGACTGCGTTCTGATTCGGGTCGGACTTGGACATTTTTGCCAGAGGCTCCTGGAGCGACATTATCTTCATTGTGTCGGTCGGGATATATCCCTCGGGAATCTTGAAGGTGTCGGAATATATGAGGTTGAATCTGGACGCTATATCTCTCGCGAGCTCAAGATGCTGCTTCTGGTCGATGCCGACGGGCACGATATCCGTCTGATAGAGCAGGATGTCCGCCGCCATGAGCGCGGGGTAGGTAAAGAGGCCCGCGTTGATATTCTGCGCGTTCTTCGCGCTCTTGTCCTTGAACTGTGTCATTCTCGAGAGCTCGCCGAACATGGTGTAGCAGTCTAGTATCCAGCCGAGCTCCGCGTGCTGAGGCACGTGCGACTGAACGAACAGGGTATTCTTCTTTTCATCGAGTCCGCACGCCATATAGAGAGCGAGGGTCTCGTAGGTCCTTCTTCTCAATTCCGCGGGAACCTGTCTTACCGTGATGGCGTGAAGGTCAACTACGCAATAGAAGGTTTTGTAATCCTCGGAAAACCGCGAAAAGTTCTTAATCGCGCCGAGGTAGTTTCCTATCGTGAGATTGCCCGAGGGCTGAACTCCCGAGAAAACTATTTTCTTCTCATTTTCTGCCATTTTATATTCTCCTTACGGGGACTGTCATAGATATAACAAGATTATACAACCCTTTGTCCGATTTGTCAAGGAGTGAATTGAAAAGTGGGTGCGTTTTAGTCGCGAAAGTGCTTTTTGCGGCAGCTTATCCGGAAAATATTTGCAAAAAAGGAAAAATGTTTACATGGAGGACGCCATAATATTTAAAATTTATTTATTTTGTTAATACTTTATTTACAATTATATGTTATAATGTTGAATTAGCTTGGTATGGACCGAGCACAGCTTGAAAGCGAATTAAAAACATTACATATAAATCGAAAGGACGTCGGTTTTACCGACAAGGACGGCTATGATTAAGGTTCAGAATTTAGTTAAGCGATACGGCTCCAACTACGCCTTGAATGACGTGAGCTTCGAGATAGGCGAGGGCGAGATCGTAGGTCTTCTCGGCCCTAACGGAGCGGGCAAGAGTACGGCTATGAATATCCTCACGGGATATCTCTCATCCACCTCCGGTGAGGTCTACATAAACGGAGTCAATATTCTTGACGATCCGATCGAGGCAAAGAAGAATATAGGCTTCCTCCCCGAGCAGCCTCCCCTCTATCCCGAGATGACAGTAACCGAGTATCTCAACTTCGTTTACGAGCTCAAGGGCTGCGAGCTTCCGAGGGATCCTCATATAGACGAGATAATCTCGGTGACCAAGCTTGCCGAGGTGAAGGACAGGCTTATCCGCAATCTTTCTAAGGGCAACAAGCAGAGAGTAGGCATCGCGCAGGCGCTTATCGGTGACCCGAAGGTAGTTATCTTCGACGAGCCCACGGTCGGACTTGACCCAAAGCAGATAATAGCCGTGAGAAACCTTCTCCGTACTCTCGCGAAGCGTCATACGGTAGTCCTCTCGACGCACATTCTCGCGGAGGTGCAGGCGGTTTGCGAAAGAGTCATCATTATCAATAAGGGCAGGATAATCGCGGACGAACGTACCGACGATATCGTAAAGACCATTGAGGACGGCTATCGCTGCAAGGCAAAGATCTGCGGTCCCGCAAGAGAGGTAGAGCTTGCTCTGCGTAAGATAAACGGCGTCAAGACCGTTGAGCCTACGGGTGAGCGCGACCTTGACTCCTACGCCTACATTATCGAGAGCGAAAGAAACATCGATATCAGAAAGCCGGTGTTCAATCTTTGCGTATCTAACGGTTGGGCCATAATCGGTATGGAGCCTCACGGCACCGACCTTGAAACAGTATTTATCCGTCTCGTCGACCGCTCCGACGGAGTCTCCGAGACCAAGAAGCGCAGAAAGTGAGGGCATAACAGATGCTTGCGATATTTAAAAGAGAGCTCCGAAGCTATTTCACCGGAGTTATAGGATACGTCTTCCTCGTGATCTATCTCGCGATGGCAGGAATAATTTTCAGCTACACGACCATGTTCTCCATGTCGTCCGACGTGACGAACTACTTTACGCTCATGCTCATCTTCTCCGCGATAGTGCTTCCTCTTTTGACGATGAAGTCCTTCAGCGAGGAGAGAAAGACCAAGACCGAGCAGCTTATACTGACCGCGCCGGTGTCGATTCCCGCTATGGTATTCGGCAAATTCTTCGCCTCCTACCTTGTATTTGGCGCCGCTACGTTGCTCACCTCGCTCTACTTCCTTTTCCTTATTCCTTATACTCAGCTTCAGTTCGCCATTCTTTTCGGCAACCTTATAGCTCTTTTGCTCGTTGGAATGGTGTTCATATCCATAGGACTTTTCGTCTCGGCTCTTACCGAGAACCAGCTCTCTGCCGCGATCGGCACGATAGCTATAATACTCGGCTTCCTTGGCATAGGACTTATCAACGCGCTTATTCCCACGTCCTACGCTATCCGTTACGTGTTTGACGCTCTCTCCATCTTTACGAGATTCCAGAGCTTCGTAAACGGATATTTTGAGTTTGCGTCGGTGCTTTACTATCTCTCCGTGAGCGGAGTCTTCCTCTGGCTCACCATCAGAGTTTACGACCGCCGCAGATTCGGATAAGGAGCACGGACTTTTATGAAGGAATTTCTTAAGAAGCTCGGGCGCAAGGTCACGGGCAGGAAGGGTATAGGCAACACCATGACCGTGGTCATTATAATCGCGGTGGTGCTTGTCAATATCCTCGCCTATACGCTGACGAATGCGTTTGGACTGTATTTCTATTCTCCCGCAGAGGAGGATCTCTCCATCTCGGGAAGCACGGACGAGCTGTTCGCCAAAGCGATGCTGCTTAATAAAAAGGTAACCATAACCTTCTGCTACGCGGAGGATAAGCTCGAAAAGCACGACACGGGTAAGTTCGTTCTGACGACAGCCCGCGCCTTTGAGGAGAGATACCCCGACCTTATCGAGCTGAGGTTCATCAACCTTCTCACCAAGACGACCGTCGTTGACGGTAAAGAAACGCTCATTGACAGCGCGGTTTTTGAAAAGTACGTCGACGTTATCAATCTCAACGCGGCGAGAGACGATAACGGAGAGATCATAGATAAGAAGACTCTCAAGCAGAACTCGGTCATCTTCGAATCCGGAGAGGGCGAGGAGTGGAGCTGCCGCATAATTACCGACAACGCTACCTCCGCGGGCTTCGTTAACTTCTACACGCTCGACTCGTCTGCCACCGTCGTGGCTTACAACGGCGAGGAGATCATGGCTGCCATGATATCCTGGGTGCTTAATGACGAGCACCCCGTGGTCTACTTCACCGAGAACCACGGAGAGAGCGCGGACGTCGCCTTCAACAACCTCCTTTCCTGCGCGGGATACGAGGTTAAGACCATCAACCTGAGGAAAGAGGAGATACCCTCGGACGCTGCTATGATAATAGTCTCAAATCCCACCTCCGATTTCCAGCTCTCGGTAGAGGGCGCTGACGTCCGAGGCGAGATAAATAAGCTCGAGGATTATCTTGAGGGCGGCGGAAAGCTTTACGTCGCGCTTGACCCCTACGTCAAGGAGCTCACTAATCTTGAGACCTTGATCAAGAAGTGGGGCATCTCCCTCTCGGGCAAAATTAACGAAAACGGCGTTCTCGTCAGAAATATAGTAAAGGAAAGCACTGACGCCATAACCACCGACGGATACACCTTCGTCGCTACCCACGCGGACAACTCCGTGTCGGACGAGATACGCGGTAAGGTTGAGGCTTACGGCAGCGACCGCGTTCTCATCAGCGAGGCGGCAAGCCTTGAGCTTGATCCCTCTCTCGGCGCGTCACCTCTGCTCGTCTCGAGCAGCAGCGCGTCCACGCATGCGGGAGGCGAGCTTACCGACAGCGAGGGCGGATACGCGGTAGCCGCATACTCCAAGAGGGCGGAGGACGATGGCAAGGAGTCGGTCGTGGTCGTTATTCCGACCGCGTACATCACGGCTACCGACGCCTTCTTGTCTACCAATTATTCCAACAAGGACTTCCTGTACGCAACCTTCGAGGTGCTCTTTGATTCCAATCCCGCGCCCAGAGGCTGCAATCAGATAACCTATAACGCGTCAATACTCGAGAATCTTACGATGGGCAGAGCGAAGGTGTATACCGCCATAATACTCGCGATTCCCGCGGCTCTCGCCGTCCTTGGCACGATCACTATTATAAGGAGAAAAAACAGATAACCGATGAAGCAATCGATATTTAAGGGTAAAAGCACCCGCACGAAAATATTTTCAGCTGTCACTATAGTCGGTATTGTGCTTCTCCTCGGTCTCAACCTTGGACTGACGTATCTTGGCGGACAGAAGCTCTTTATAGCGGACCTGACGTCCGAGGGCTTCTACACGCTGAGTGACGCTATGCTTGAGGAATGTCACAGAATACTCGATCCCGACGAGAACGGTAACGTGAAGGAGATAAAAATAACCTTCTGTACCGATCCCGACTATCTCGTCGCAAGCGATACGCTGCGCGCCACCTACTTCATGGCTCTGGCACTGCAAAACAAATTCGATAACGTGACCGTAAAGACGGTCAACGTCGCTCTCGATCCCACCGCGGTATCGATGTATAAGACCACGTCCAGAGACGATATAACCGCCAGCGACGTTATCTTCTCTTACGGATCTAAGTACAGAATAGCCGACGCTACGGGCTTCTGGACCAGCGACAACTTCTCCTACAACGGAGAGTACAGAGTCGCGTCCATCCTCTCGTCGCTTACGGCTATCAATAATCCGAAGGCGTATTTCGTCACCGATTACGGTACGAGCTATTACGATCCCGAGGATCCCGACTCCGAGATGAGCCGCAGCCTTGGCTACTTTGCCGATCTTCTTACCGAGAGAGGTCTGGATATAAAGACTCTCTCGATATCCGATCCGGATCTTACCGAGATACCCGAGGACTGCGCCCTTCTCATCATCAACAACCCGACGAGCGACTTCACCTACGATGAAGCTCAGCTTGATAAATTCTCTTACGTATCCGACCTTGAGAAAATAGACAGATACCTCATGCGCGAGTTTGGAGCGGTCATGCTGAATAAGGCGTACGACGTAACTCTGCCAAATCTCGAGAACTTCTGCAAGGAGTGGGGTATATGCTTCGGCAATTCTCAGGTATACGATCCAGACAACGCTCTCTTTACGTCCATAGACGGCGAGTCTGACGACTCCGTTTTTGCGGGTGTATACGACACCGACGAGGAAAGCTTCGGTTACGCTTACTACGGCAGCTACACCCAGCTGTCCAGCTCTCCAAAGATGGTATTTTCCAACACGGGCTACCTCTATTGCTCTATGAATTTGAGCGATACCATGATGGAGGACGGCAACAAATACGCTTCGAGAAGCTACGCCACCTTCATCGGAACGTCGGACGAGGCGTACCATCTCGTTGGCAACGCGAGCGACGAGGGCGAGAAGGCTCTGGTTGCGGCAGGAGTAAGAATGAATCTTGACAACTATACGTCCGAGAATACGTACTCGTATCTCTTCTGCTCCAACAGCGCGGACTTCTTCTCAAACGAGCTCCTCGGCAATACCTCTTACTCTAACTACGACGTCCTGGCGTCCGTTATCAGCAATATTTCAAGAACAGACCAATATGCCAGCATAGAGCTTGGCGGTCTGTCCTACAACTCACCGAGCTTCGGCGGAAAGCAGAGCGCCAGCACCGAGCTCTCCGATACTCCCTTTAAGGTTTATTCGTGGGACGCTAAGGAGATCGTTAAGTACAACAAGGGACTCAGCGACACTGCTATTGCCGCCTATACCGTAATCGTTATGGCGGTTCCTACCGCGGTCCTCGTGTTCGGAATAGTAATGTTTATCAAGCGTAAATTCTTATAAGGAGGCAGATATGAAAGCAGTAGAAAGAAAACTGAATAAAGCACAGCTCGCAACTATCTGGCTTTTGATAATATCTGTCTTGCTTGCCGCGGCGTACGTTACGGTCACGGTCGTGATAAAAAAGCTTCAGTCTGACCAATCTGGCTCATCCGGCTCCACCACTCTTGACCTTATTGAAGGAGAGAGCATCTATCTCGGTCAGAGAGTGGCTTATCCCGCCATCTCCGAGTCGCAGATACTGTTCGTTGATATAGAAGGCGAGAACGGAAAGTTCGGCGTATCCCGTTATCCCGACGATCAGGGCATCTTCCTTTTCCACTACTACGTGGACGGCGAGGAGATCGCTATTCCTTACACGCCCCCCATCGTCAGCGCGGAGGGAGAGTTTGACTACGAAAGCCTCTACGCTATCGAGACAAACGACGGCTACGGAAGAATTTATTACCTGACGTATCTTTGCTCGGCTCTCGGAGCGTCTTACTTCAGCGAGAGAATACCGCTCCCCTCGGATGATACCGAGGAGGGCAAGCAGGCGAGAGAGGCTATGCTCAGGGAGTACGGCCTCACGAAGAGCGAGGCTACCATAGTGGGCTTTGAGTACGGCGAGAGGGACGCGGACACCAACGCTATAATAGAAGACAGCAGGCAGGTCCGCGTGATCGCCATCGGCGACAAGGCTCTCTCCGGCAACGGCTACTATTTCATGGTAGACGACCGAGATTACGTTTACTATACGACCAGCGAATACTTCTCGTACGCTCTCGCGGGCTTCCATGAGTTTATAAAGGGAATGCTCGTCGCCGAGGGATTGGACGGCGAGTCCGTTTACGGCCCGTATCTTACCACGGACTTCAAAAAGTGGACTACCACGGTCTTTGACAGCGACACCGACATAGTATTCACCAACGATATGGAGGGCTACAAGCAATACGATAATCCCACCGTTATCGTCAACGGCAATTACAAGATAAGCGTAGATAAGGGGGTTAACTTTGATCCCGAAACCGAGGAATTCTCGGGCTACGAGCAGACCGACGGAACCACCTTTGCGTTTAACCTCGAGACTCTTAAGACGGATGCTGCCAATTACGCCCGTCTGAAGCGCGCGCTTGTTGGCACGGATGGCAAGAAGGTCGGCTTATATCCCGACAATATAGTCGTCACGCTCCTCGACGAGCTTTACGACACCAACAAGAATATAACCTTCGGCGAGGACGGCAAGGCGTCGTACAGATACGTCATATCCGCGATCGAGTCAGTGATAATCGACGACGAGGAGATCACGGAGGAAGGCACGATAGTGGATGAATCGGTCGAGCTCGTCAAGGTCACTTACCGCTACACGGTAGGGGACGTGGTAGCACAGCACGACTGTCACGCCGTTATAGACCTCTCTACTCTTTCCGATGCGGATAAAGCCGCGTTCATCGGCAAAAAGGTAGGCGCTACCGATTTCACTATAGATGTGGAATACAGCACTGAAAACGCGCTCAAGTCCACCGAGGGCTTCGTTCTCTCATCGGTCAACTCCATCTTCATGGTAGACGACTACGGCACGGGAGCGCTCGTGTCCGACGTTATCACCGAGGACACCTACGTTAATATTTCCTATTACCGCACGTATCAGGTCAACGGCAAGACCCAGCAGGGCGAGACCGAGACCGCTATTATCAGGCTTTCCGACATACAGGATACGGATAAGCTCGCTCCCATCAAGACGATACTTCTCGGCAACGGCAAGGGCAGCTACAATAAGACCGTATACAACGACGACTATTACTACGAGATCATGCGGGAGTTCGTAACCTACGAGATATCCGAGATCAAGAGCGTCATCGCAAACGAGATCGTCGTTTCCTTCGAGTTCTGTAACGCGTCAAAGAGAGATCCCTTCTTCGGAGATACCTTCTTCAAGAACACTCTTGATAACGAGTACAAGCTCTACGGACTCAACTCCGGCTCGTGCGAGGCGGTGGTAAAGCTCCTTGGCGGAGTCGGAACCGACAGCAGCAGCGCTGTAGGACTCTCGGGCGAAACGGTCGCGATAGGACTCACCATCGCGAATATGGAGAAGTACGGACTGTTTGCGCACAAGATATATTTTGAGATGCCCAGAGGCATATACGACGCGAGCGAGGGCGAGGAGAGCACGGACGATGATGAGCTCAGCGACTTTGACCACCTTTCCGAGCTCGGCTTCACTCTCTACATCAGCGATCCGGTATATGACGAGGACGGCAGCAGAATAAGATATATAGGCTCTGACATGTACGACGTTATAGCTAAGGTTCCCGCAGAGGACTTCGACTTTGTTGAGTACGGCTTCGTCGAATTCTGGGCGAGAAGACACATGGTCATGATGGACATAAAAAAGCTTGAGGAGCTCAGGCTTGAGTTCAACATGCAGGACCTTACCGGCTCGTACGAGTTTGAGGTCGTGTACAAGACAGCTTACGGCGGATACGTCGACGGCGAGTACGTGATACAGTCCACTGAATTTGACGGCTCGTCTACCATCGAGAACGAGATAGTGAACGTTCTGGCGTCCGAGGATGCCTTCCGGACGCTTTACAAGGATAAATTCGGCACGGAGTGGGGCACTCTGTCCGCTCTCTACAACGACACCAAGGGTAACGGAAAGACTACTTATTATCCCGGAAGCAAAACGCTTCTCGGCTCGGCTTACTTCAACAGCGTATACGAGACCCTCCAGCTCACGACCTATCTCGACGTTCTCACCGAGGAGGAGCAGCAGGAGGCGTACACCAAGCCCAGAATCATGCGCCTGCATATCAAGGTCGACGGAGTGGCTGACTATTACACCTACGATTTTTACAGACTTGATGACCGACGCATAATGGTCACTCATTACAGGAGCGACGAGAATGGAAACAAGAAAGAGAGCTCCGGCGAGGTTTCCGATTATTACATTACCGCGTTCGCTTTCAAGAAGCTCGTTAACAATTATATCTACCTTCTCAACGGAGAAGATCTCGACGATAATCTGAATTATACCTGATGTATTCGTAAAGACGGGGGCGTTTTATATTGAAAACGCATAAAAACGTTCAAAAAAACGCCTCTAAACCGTCGTAGAGTGAAAATGTTTAAAAAAAATCTTATTTTTTAAAAAAAGGTTTGCATTTTACAAAATAATATGATATAATGTTATGGCTTGAATTTTCACCGTTTTTCGGGACGTGTGATCTTCACGGGCGAGCGTACCTTGGAACGGTACTTTAAAATGTTCTAAAAAATAAATTATATACGAGGAAACAAACGATGAAAAAGAGAATTATCAGTTTAATTCTTGTTGTGGCAATGGCATTCCTCACCCTTACCGGTTGTGCTTACAACTACGCTAAGGATGATATGTCAAATTACACAGAATTCGACGCTGTGGCGTTCTTCAACGCACTTCAGAGTCTTAACATTGACGACGGAGATTTCGGTACCGACGAGGACGTCAGAAATGCTAAGGTAAAGGATGCTATCGCGAAGGCGATCCTTAGCGTTACCGACACCGCGGACAAGAAGTACAGCGGTACTCTTGCCGCTTACGACTCACTTTACTTCTGCTACTATGCTACCGCTGAGGTAGACGGAGTAGATCACATCTTCTTCGCAAGCAAGATGAATGAGTCCAGCCCCACCAACATTCAGCTTGGTCTTTCCTCTCTCGATGGACTTAACAAGGTAATTTCCGATGAGATACTCTCGGGCGAGACCTCTATCGATATCAAGGATTACCTTTACACCACCTCCTCCGCTTCCGTGGTAGCTAACGGCGACGCCATCTCCATTTCCTACAACAGAACCTGGACCGACGAGGATGGTGAGCTCCAGACCGAGATCAAGTGGAACGAGTACTTCGTGGTTAATACCAGCGAGGGCGCTACCTACGAGTATCTTTCCGACAAGCTTGTCGGCATGAAGGTCGGCGAGGAGCTTGCGAATCAGGTCACCGTTCCCGTAACCGAGGGCGGCGTTACAACGACCTATCAGTACTCCAACGTTAAGGTTGAGTCTATTGCTCAGAAGAGCACCGACGACGCAGCCAAGGTTCTTGTCGCTGAAGGCGATACCGTATTCGTCAGCTACACCTACAGCGTGAACGTAGAAAAGTGGTACAACGAGGAAACGAAAACCTACGACATCCCCGCCGAGCTTGAGATCCCCGGCACGTTTGACGCCACCGCCGTTGCGGCTGACGGCACCTACCAGGTTACCGTTTCTTACGACCTCCTCGAGTACATCGTTGCGGATCCCGAGGGTACCGCGGACGATGCAAAGAGCTTCATCGCTCAGCTTATAGGCAAAGAGGTTGCTACATCCAACTCCATCACCGTAAAGAAGACCATTGACGAGGAGGAGGTTACCATCAGCTACACCGGCGCAACGGTTAAATGGATCGTAACCGATGTTAACCAGCCTATCACCGTTACGTATACTCCCTACGAGGCTCTCAGCGATACCAATACCACCAAGAAGACCGAGACCAACGTATACGGCGAGAAGGTTCAGCTTAACGGCGTAGAGCTTACCTACTACGTTCTTCCCGTTTACTACCTTGACGTAGAGGATCTTACCGCGGAGCTTATCCTCCGTGAGTTTGCTTCCGTGGCTGCTTCTACCGACGATAACGATGATCCTGTATTCAGCACCGTTAAGGATACCGAGTACAAGAACGAGGAGCAGAACAAGACCCTTAAGGAGCTTGTAAACGAGCTTGCGGCTCTTGTAACCGCTTATACCACCAAGGAAAAGACTCGCACCGAGGCTCTTACGTCTCTCAACACCGCTCAGACCAAGTATGCGGCTGGCTCTGACAGCGAAGGCGAGCTCGCAACTCTTAAGTCCACGCTGGATACCGCGTACACCACATACACCAACGCTCACCTCGCGGCAGACGCTGCGATGGCGCAGATCGTAACTTACGGCGCGGATAAAGAGGTGACGGGCGGTAAGATCGCGGAGATCCTCGCATGCAAGAAGGGCGAGACCGGTGTAGAGGCAGGTCTTGTAGCCGATTATGAGCAGTATAATTACGATACTCTCGAGACCGCTTACAAGGAAGAGATCAACACTAATATCGCAACCGCGATCATCAACTATCTTAACGATAACGTTACGTTTACCGGCGACCTTCCCAAGAGAGCTGTGAAGAACGCTTATAAGGCTATCATGAACACCTATAAGTACGACTTCTACGAGGGCAACTATTCCTCCAGCAGCTCTACGACCACGACCAGCACCGAGACCAACTACGCTCACTACAACGGAGACTTCAACGCTTATCTCATCGATAAGGTGACCTCCAACAACGGCGATATGAGCGACGTTAAGGACAGCATCTGGGCTGAGGCAGAGGATACCGTAAAGGATATCATCATCGTTTACGTATTCGCCGAAGCGGTAGCGGATCAGTGGGATGCGGACGTTACGCTCACCAAGGCGGAGAAGAAGGAGCTCAAGCAGAACCTTGAGTACACCGCTATCCTTTACCAGCAGTACGGTCTGTCCTTCTCCTACAACATTGACGACAGCTACCATGCAGAGCAGTTTGATAAGGCTATGAACTATCTTCTCAGCGCAAGCGACGACAACGAGGATACCGCTTACGTAGAGTACAGCTACATCAAATACACCGCAGGTTCTCAGGAACAATAATTTAACGACTTATTGAAGGACTGTCCCGATCTTACGAAAAGGTACAGTCCTTTAATTATAAAAGGAAGAATATGAAGGAAGTAAGTCTTTATACAGACGGCGCCTGCAGGGGAAATCCCGGCCCGGGCGGATGGGGAGCTATCCTCGTCTACGGAAGATACGAGAAGGAGCTCTCGGGCGGAGATGCCGAAACGACGAATAACCGTATGGAGCTGCTTGGAGCGATAAGAGGTCTTGAGGCGCTGAAGGAGCCGTGCTCCGTCACGCTTCAGTCAGACTCTAAATATCTGGTCGACGCGTTCAACGAGGGATGGATATATTCCTGGCGCGATAAGGGCTGGAGCAAGTCGGGAGGACTCAAGAATCCCGACCTTTGGGAGAGACTGTATGAGTTGACCTCGGTCCATAAGGTCAAATTCGTGTGGATAAAGGGTCACAACGGCCACGAATATAACGAGCGCTGTGACAGGCTTGCAACCGCTTACGCGGATTCCTTTAACGATTTAGGAGAAAACAATGTCTAAAAAGAATGATACGAAGCCCACGGCAAAGGACGTCAAAGAGAATAACGAGTCTAAGAAGCTTACCGGCACCCACATCTTTCTTATCGTATTCGCGAGCGTTGCGCTGCTCGGCATAATCGCGAGTATTATAGTTGGCGTGGCTCTTAACTCCAAAAATAAAAAAAGCTTTGACTTTATGACCGCCGACCTATCAAAGTACGTCTACGTGTCCGAGGCTCTTTACGACGGATACGGCGTTGATATAAACATACCCGAGCCCACTGAGCTTGACGTTGAGTACGCTATAATAGAGCTGCGTTGCGCCAACAAGACCAAGCCCGATGATAAAACTCCGATAAACGCCCCAGGCGTAACGATCGACGTGGGTGACGTGGCGAATATTTACTATCGCGGATACTACTACGACGACGACGGGATCAAGACCTATTTTGACGGCGGATGCAACTTTGATGAATCGCTCTATTCTCTCGAGATCGGATCGGGCGAGTTTATCCCCGGCTTCGAATATAACCTTATAAATAAGAATCAGAAGGATTACGCTACGTTGGAAAAGCTCAGCTCCGGTCAGACCCAGTATGGCGATATCGTACAGCTGACCTATTCCGTCTTTTACGCTGACGGCACCACCGCGCAGGCAAAGACCGCCTTGATAGATCTCGCGGATCCAAGCCTTGATCAGACGTGGGGCGAGGGCTTCAGCGCGTATTTCAACGTTGCGCTGGGTAAGCCGATAGGCGAGCTCTTCGCGGGTGAGAACTCCAATGATACGCTTACGGTAAAGAGCGTTAAGGCGGACGGAACCGACCTTTACTACAACATGAAAATAAACGAGGCGTACAGAGTCAATTACGGAAGCAACGGCGATAAGGATAAGCTTGAGGTCGAGGCATACTTCCCCTACGATTACGATGAAGCGAGCCTTTGCGGAAGGACCGCCACATTCGAGGTGTATATTGTAACGGCGCAGGACTATGACGCTCCCGATTTTACCGATGAGTTTATAACCGATACGCTCAACGTCAGCGCAGAGGAGCTTGCGGATTACGAAGGAGAGAGCCTCGCTGATAAGTATAAGAACCTCATAAGAGCCGAGCTTTGGGAGGAGTACGAAGCGGAGGTAAGAGCCGCTAAGGAGGATGCGTTCTGGGAGCAGGTGCTTGCGGGAGCTGAATATAAGGCGCTTCCCGAAAGTGAGGTTGAAGCCTACTACGAGGAATACGTCGCCGAGGTCACCGAGATATACGGCAGCGGTTACTCGGACTATTACGACAGTCTTGATTCCTTCGCGATAGCCTATCTCGGTCTTAGCACTTCTGACGATTGGAAGGCGGTTTTGCGCTCCGACGCCGAGGAGTCCATTAAGCAGAAATTGGTCTTCTACTATATCATACGCGAGAAGGACTTTATCCCCAACGATGACGAGTACGCCGAGCTTTATGAAAGCATCTTCGTTGAATATCTCCAGTCCTATCTCGATTACTACGAGATAACCGAGAGCACCGAGAACTACGAGGCGAAGGTCGCTGAGGGCAGAAAGGTCGTTACGGAGGCGTACGGCGCGGATTACTTCGAGGAGCTCGTTATTTACGAATACGCTATGGAAAAGATAGTGGCTCTCGCGGTAGTGAATTAATATAACGTAAAAAAACAGAAAAAACAGCAAAGCTGTGCGTGATTCCCGCCAAGGATGACACGCACAGCTTTGCTGTTTTTATTAAGAAAATGAAAATAAATATTTACAAATTAACCGTAAGTTCTAGCCATTCTGAGAATTCTCAGCTTATAGACTGCTCTCGGATCTCTGAATTTCAGCTCAAACGCAGTCTCGTACAGACGGAAGGCGATCTCTCTGTTGGCGGGGATACCGAGCCCGAATTCGTTAAGACATCCCAGGGTATAAATTCCCTTGGCGTGACCGAGACGCAGGCATATTCTCAGCAGCTCCTCCGCCTCCCTGAACTTCTTTTGATAGATAAGACGCATAGCTTTGGAATAGACTCTGCCAAGCATATTGCGACGCTTGGATGCCATAAGACGCTCCAGCTCCGCTCTTGCGTCGGCGCTGCCGAGCCTAGCCGCCTTTGCCAGAATTTCCACCGCACGGTCAAAGCTGAAGGCTGTGCCTATTCCTCTCGAGAAGCAAAGACCGTATTCGAAGAGCGCCTCGTCGTCCTTGCTTTCAACAGCCTTCTCAAGCCAGAGGAACGCCTGTGCCCTGTTTTTCTTTATTCCGCGTCCCTCAAGGAAGGCGCGAGCCATTTGCTTATACGAGGGAACGTATCCCATGCTCGCCGATATGGCAAAGGCGCGGAAGGACTGCTCGGGGTTTGATATTTTTAAGCCCTCGCCTACGGTGTATAGCTCCTCGCGCTTGGATTTCAGCAGCTCCGCCTTTTCTCTGGCGCTGGAGTGCCCCTCCTTCGCGCCCATATCGTAAAGCTCGATAGCTCTTGCCACGTCGCGCTCGACGAGCTCGCCCTGACGGAATATGTCACCCATCGTTTCGTAAGCGTTGGTCATTCCGAGGGCTGCTGCGGATCTGTAACATTCGAGCGCCTTGGCGGCGTTTTGCTCGACTATCTTGCCTGAAATGTAGATATCACCCATATGGCGATACGCCTCGGCGTTGCCGTGTATTGCCGAGCTCGTGAGCAGCGCGAGCGCGGTGTCGGTATCCTGCTCGCATCCCACGCCGTCGGCGTATAGCATGCCGAGGATCATTCTCGCCTGCATATCCTCTCTGTCGCTGAGCATTTTGCACAGATGGTGATAAGCCTCTCCGAAGCCGCAGTCCTGCGCTCTTATGGCAAGACGACGGAGCATCCTGTCGTAGTCGGGGTGCTTGGGTACGCCGGGGTCTTCCGCCTTCACCGAGCGCAGCTTGTACGCCATTTTGATAGCGTGGATGGGCGGCAGGAGCAGCTTGTCCATATACCACTTTGCGTAAGGCAGATTTTTCTCCGCGCCGACGCCGGTATAATATCTTTTCGCGAGCGTTACTATTG
>CAYWPS010000031.1:0-4407 GCA_964460165.1 uncultured Ruminococcus sp.
ATCGACCGTGTAGGCGGCGGCGACTCCTTCGGCGGCGGTCTTATCTACGCTCTCCTCAACGGCAAATCCGCTCAGGGCGCAGTTGAGTTTGCGGTTGCGGCTTCCGCTCTTAAGCACTCCATCGAGGGCGACTACAATATGGTTACTCTCGCTGAGGTCGAGAAGCTCGCAGGCGGCGACGGCTCGGGACGTATTCAGAGATAATTTTCTCGAAGACAACCTTAAATTCATATATAAAAAGCGCTTATGTCATACACGGGTACGGCATAAGCGCTTTTTTATTTAATTTCAAGGGTATGATATCACTTCGTGCTTTTTGCACCTTTTTAGCACCGGGCGATCATATTTTACGGACTCCGTCCGCATATCTCACTCCGCTTATCGCATCCGGCGCGTAGAAATCCGCGCCGATCCTCTCGGCGTACGTCTCGGTCAGCACCGCTCCGCCGACGATGATCTTAACACGGGGGAGCTCTTTTTTTACGAGAGCGACCGTTTCCTCCATCGCGGGAAGCGTCGTGGTCATAAGGGCGCTTAACCCCAGAAGCTCAGCTCCGCTCTTTATAAGCGTGTCGAGCACAAGCTCCTTCGGCACGTCTCTGCCAAGGTCTATGACCTCATAGCCGTAGCTCTCAAAGATAAGCTTAACTATATTCTTTCCGATATCGTGTATGTCGCCCTTCACCGTGGCAAGCAGGATCTTCCTCGAGCCGTCGCTTGCGGCTACGGGGGTTTTATCGCGTATCACGGAAAACGCCGCGTTTGCAGCCTCCGCGCTCATAAGCAGACCCGGTAAATATATCCTTTTTTCCTCAAAGCCGCGTCCCACCCTGTCAAGAGCCGGGATTATCTCCGAGCTTATCACGTCAAGACCGTCACGCGTCGACAGCAGCTCTCCGGTTATCACGCGGGCATCGTTTTTAAGGCCTTTTTCTATAGCTTCCCCGAGGGACGTGTCGTTTTTCGGCGCTTTTTCGGCGCTTACGGGATGGGCGAGCGACGAGGCAAACGCGATATATTCACGGCATCCCTCGTCGTTTGCACTGAGTGCGTTGTACGCGCGGTACGCCCTCATCATAGCTTCACTCTCCGGATTTATGATAGCCATATCAAGACCGGCAAAGAGAGCCGCGGTATAGAACGAGGAGTTTATTACTTCACGCTCGGGCAAACCAAAGGAAACGTTGGAAACTCCGAGCGTACACTTGTACCCCTTTTCCTTGAGTCTTCTTACCGCCTCAAGCGTTACGCTTGCGTTATCCGCGCCCGAGGCAACCGTGAGTGTCAGTGGATCAAATATCAGCTCCCTCTCGTCAATGCCGTATTTCTTCGCTTCGGCGACTATTCTGTCCGCTATCTCCGCTCTGCCTGCCACGGTGTCCGGTATTCCGTTTTCATCCATAGTCAAGGCAACTACCGCCGCGCCGTACTTTTTCACAAGAGGAAACACGCTCGCCATGCTTTCCGCTGAGCCGTTCACCGAGTTCAAAACAGGCTTGCCGCAATATATTCTCATAGCGGCTTCCATAACGTCCGCCTTGCCCGTATCTATCTCAAGCGGCAGATCGCTTACCGACTGTATCTCGCTTATCGCGCGGCACATCATAGCTCTCTCGTCAATATCCGCAAGTCCTACGTTGACATCGAGTATATGCGCGCCGTGCTCCTCCTCGGAGAGCGCCACCGATAACAGATAGGATACGTCGCCCGAGCGGAGAGCCTCTTTAAGCCTTGGCTTGCCCGTGGGATTGATGCGCTCGCCCACTATTTTCGACACGTCCCCTATCCTCACCGCGTGAGTGTAGGAGGATACGAGGGTGATCTCCTTGCGCGTCGGTATTTTGGGAGGAACGCTCCTTGCCTCATCGCAAAGACGCGCTATATGCTCCGGAGTAGTACCGCAGCAGCCACCCACGACGGTCGCCCCCATCTCACACGCCCGGCGCATAACGGCGGCAAATTCATCCGGCTCAAGATCGTACACTGTCCCGCTGTCAACGACCTTTGGCAGCCCTGCGTTAGGGTTGAGAATAATGGGAGTAGACGAGCATGAAAGAAGCTCGGGCAAAAGCTCAAGCATATGCTCGGGACCGACCGAGCAGTTCATGCCGAGTGCGTCAACGCCCATTCCCTCAAGCATAGCGACCACAGCCTCGGGAGTTGCTCCCGTAAGGAGCTTGCCGTCAGCGCCAAACGCGCAGGTAACAAACACCGGCAGCGAGGAGCTCTCCTTTGCGGCTAGCACGGCCGCCTTGGTCTCGTAGAGGTCGCTCATCGTCTCTATGAGTATAAGATCGGCGCCGAGCCTCTCGGCAAGGCGCATATTTACGGCAAAGATCTCTACCGCCTCGGAAAAATCGAGATCTCCGAAGGGCTTAAGCATTCTTCCGGTAGGTCCTACATCAAAAGCGACGTAAGCCTCCTTGCCCGATAGAGCCACCGCCTCCTTCGCTATATCAATAGCCAGAACAAGCTCGCCCTCAACGTCATCGCATTTAAGAGCATTTATACCAAAGGTGTTGGTTTTGATTATATCCGCGCCCGCCCTCAGATAAGCGAGGTGAAGATCGCGGACCGCATCTCTTGAGCGTGTGTTCATCACCTCTGTCGCCTCACCGGGACAGAGCCCGCATCCTTGAAGAACGGTGCCTGTACCGCCGTCAAAGAAAAGACGCTCATCTTTCATTCTTTCGGTTATTTTTCTCATTTTATTCTCCACGGTACTGCCCGTCGCGTATTGCGATTATCGCGTTCACGCTCTTTTTCGGGATCATCATACCGCCATTGGTCAATTTTATTCCGAGCAGCCTCTCCGCCTCGGTAAGAGCGAGTATCCCCTCGCCCATCTCAAGCTCGAGGTCGGCATACCCGGGGCTGAACCTCCCGCTTGCCGTGAGCCCCCGGCACAGTCTTTCCTCGGCAAGATCGCACAATGCCTCCACTAATGCGTCAGCCATAGCGTCTGTCACGAACGCCTCGGCGGCAGACGTCTGCGCTTTTTTAATCACAAGCCTGTCCACCCCGATGCCCAGCGTAGCCGCCATGACTATACACTCGCCGCTATCCTCGCAAAGCTTCAAAAGCGCCTTGCTCGCGGTTCTCATACCGCCGACGTATATCCCGCCGTTTCCTTTGGTTAATTTTACGCGCGCAGCCACGTACGCAGGACGCGCGACGCTGATAAGAGTCTCATATAAGCCGTCAAGCTTATCCACCGGCGCGCCGTACGGCGCGGACAGCCTTGCCGCAAGCTCAGACTCTTTTATCTTCAGCTCGCGCGGGTCGATCATTTCGTAAATCATCAATTTTCTCTGCCGATCCCAAGTATTTCGGAAACTCCCGACTGAATGCTTTTAGCGACGTCGGGCTTATTCATTGAATAGACGTGCACCGCGTTAAATCCGCCTGCGTAAAGGTCGATTATCTGCTCGAGCGCAAACGCTGCGCCGGCTTGCTTCATAGCCGACGGATCGTCTCCGTATCTCTCTATAATTCTCATAAATTTCTTAGGCAAGGCGTTGCCGGATATCGAGACGATGCGCGCTATCTGCTTCGCATTTGTGACGGGCATGATCCCGGGTACGACCGGCACGCCTATCCCCGCCCTCTCAAGCCTGTCCATATACGAATATATGATATCATTGTCGAAAAACATCTGAGTCGTGAGGAACTCACAGCCGGCGTCTATCTTTATCTTAAGATTTTCCACGTCCTCGTCTATACACGCGCTCTCGGGGTGACCCTCGGGATAGCAGGCTCCTCCTATACAGAAGCCGCCGAAGCTGCGTATCTTGGCAGCAAGATCCGAGGCGTGACGGTAAACGCCGCCGTGGCAGACCGCGCCCTGCGGAAGATCACCTCGGAGAGCGAGAACGTTCTCGACACCCAAGCAACGAAGCTTAGCAAGCATGGACTCCACCTTCTGCTCGTCCGCCGAAACGCAGGTGAGATGCGCCAAGGGGGTAACGCCCTTTGAGACTATACATGATGCGATCTCTGGCGTGTAGATGTCCGTGCTGCCGCCCGCTCCGTAGGTAACGCTCATATATCCGGGAGAAAGCTCAGCTATCTCCTCGGCAGCTCGCCTCGCAGCCTCAAAGCTGTCAAAGGTCTTAGGCGGGAAGACCTCAAACGACAGTGAGGGTTTATTCCCTTTTATTATATCCGTGATCTTCATATTTGTTCCTCCGTGGATGGCTCAGCGGAATAATGGGCTGCTGTTCTTTCCGCGCCAAATTTACGCTCATATGTATTATAACGCGTGAGTCCGAGTCTGTCTGCCGGCAAGCAAGCGAGGACGACCGCGTTTCAAGAAATATGCGGAAAACGTAAGTTTTTCGAGGGAATGCCACCGGCATTTCCCGTAAATTTTGCAGCTTCAAAATTTACGCTCATATGTATTATAAC
>CAYWPS010000031.1:4507-17726 GCA_964460165.1 uncultured Ruminococcus sp.
ACCGGCATTTCCCGTAAATTTTGCAGTTTCAAAATTTACGCTCATATGTATTATAACACGTGAGTCCGAGTCTGTCTGCCGGCAAGCAAGCGAGGACGACCGCGTTTCAAGAAATATGCGGAAAACGTAAGTTTTTCGAGGGAATGCCACCGGCATTTCCCGTAAATTTTGCAGTTTCAAAATTTACGCTCATATGTATTATACTATATACAAATCGTTTTTTCAATACAAATATTTCCCGGTGTATCAAAAAAACAAAAAACGAATCATAAAAAGCTGCCGCGGATTCGCATCCGCGGCAGCCAAGTAAAGCTAGCTGTGAAATTAATGCAAGCTCATGAGCTTATACACGAACTCAAGCTGATTCTTCTGAAGATTGAGCACCGCATCACGATATTTATTGAATGCGTCTCTGTACCTAACAAGAGTCTCTACGTAGCTTGTATACTCGGCAGGCATATCAGCCGAACCGATCATTCTGTTCGTATAGTGAGCGTCTGTGAGAGCGCGATAGAATTCCGCAAGTCTATGGGTGTAAAGGCCGCCGGCTGCATCCATAGCCTCGATCTTGCTCATACCCTGAACGAGATGTCCCTCGATGTTGGGATTTCCACGTCTCTGAACGGTGTCGCCGACATCGATATCCTGACCGCGTGTATCAGCGGAAGGCACCCAGTTGCTCATGCTGGTGTATTCGTAACCAACCTCAAGCTCGGTATTCTTTCCTATAGTGTCGTCATCGATAAGCTCGATAACTACCGCAAGGTCAAATCTGTTGATCTCGCCGCTGGCGATAGCAAGCTTTCTGAAATCTTTTCTGGAATTCTCCGCAACCGTTCCGAGCGAAGCTACCTTCTCGGGAGTGTAGGTCGCCTCCTCGCCCGTCGTGTGAACGAAGGTATATGTGTCCATAAGCGTGAACTTAAGATGCTCATAGTCGGATACTATGGTAAGTCTGAGAGTCTGATAGCACTCCTTACCGTTAGCATCCTTACCGAGATACTCCTTCAGGTATGCCGTTCTTCCGTCTGAGGAGATCTGGACCTTATCCACGTATTTGGTCGAATAGTGAGCGAACCAATAAGCCGTCTGAACCTTGCTGAAGATTACCTGATCCTGAATAACGGTAGTCTTTCTGTCGTTCGTAAGAAGCATACCGCGCTGCCACTTGTTATTTTCACCGAGCGCGGTGCCCATATCGTAGACTACATAAGAGCCGTACTCGTTGCTGTCCCACGAGACAGCAGAGGCAACCGCGTCGAGTCTCTGACCGTAAGGAACGTTGGTGACATCACTCGTGATAGCGATCGTGTTGTTGCCCTCGGGCTTCATTCTGTAATATCTGTATCTCGTGCTGTCGGGCCAGAATCCGGGACAGTTATAGTTCTCCGTACCGATATCATAGATCCAAACGTTACCGCCGTTGTGATAAACGAACGTACCCGCGTCTATCTGACCGTGGCTGACCTTATTAGCTCCTCCTATCATCGCGGCATAGAGCGCGTCCTTCTCCCAGCTGGATCTGGTAGAGAAGAAGTCGATGCCCTCGGAGTAGTAGTCGATCTGGATATCATCGGCACTAATGGTACCGCTGGGATAGTAGATCATATCTAACAGCGTAGCGGTCTTCATGCCCGTGTTTATCTGGTTGAGTCTCGAGTTGTAAAGAGTCGCGTCATTGTAGTAATCAGCAACGTAGAAGAAATAGCTGGTGTCCTGAGAACCAATGGATCCGTCGTGGAAGGGGAAATACTTGGAATTATTATCCTCGGTGTAAAGCGCGTAGTAGCAGGTGGTATCCATGCCCCAGCAGTCCATAAGACCGTAGTTGCCGCCGGTTGCGGTGTCAAGCGCCGCGCACATACGGAAGAAGTTGTTGGTACCGTAGCTCCAGTATCCGGGACCCTCAATGTAAGAGCCGTCGGGCGCGTAAATGTCAAGACCAAGAGCGGTAAGTGACTTGAAGTTTTCGGAAAGTATATACTTTGCCTCGTAGAGATAATTCGTTGCCTTAGTCGTTGTTGCCATCCGTTCATCAACGTCATCAAGCTCGCCGAGGATAGCGAGAGCCGCAACGGTCATACCGCCAACGCAAACTGCCGCCCAGTTGTTAGTTCTCTCGGAGTAATAACCGCCGCCGGTGCCAACGATAGGGCTGACGTGCTCGCTCTGCTTGTTTACGGTAGAGTAATAACCCTCGTGAACGCCCTGTCTTGCAAGTATCTCCGCAAGAACCAGAACGTCGTACTCGCTTTCGTTTCCGTCAGCGTCAACGCGCTTTTCGGTCTTCGCAAGCTCTACGTAACCGTCGTAGGTCCAATCGTAGTATATCGCAAAGTCGTTGGATGCGTCGGCGCAGTTAAGGAAGTGTCCGGGACCCCAGTGAGTCCAGTCTCCAAGAACGAGAGCTATCTCGTAGCAAAGCTTGAGGTACTTAACGTCCTTGGTAAGCACGTACGCATACGTCATACCCTCGAGATACGCGGTACGACTGGATATATTAGAACGTCCGCCGTCAGGGTCATAACCGGATGTGGTCGTATATTCCGGCTCGAGACTGCGTGTTCCGCGAAGATTCTCTCCGGTATTCGGATCTTTGGGATCAGGCTCAAGACCTGCGTAAGTGTCGTAACCGCCGTTAGCGTCCTTAGCAGCGTAAAATGCGTAGTAGCTGTTACCGGTGTCAACTATCTTCTGATAGTGATTCCACTTCCAGTACTCCTCGGTACCGTACTCGAGCTCTCCCGCGTTTTTCTTCGCGTTGAGAGTCTGGTACTCGTTGTACAGTCTGTCAAGATCGTCGCCGGTAGCAAGTATATAAGGATGGTCGAAACCGCTGTAAGACTCTACGTCCTCGTAAATCTCATCTCCGGTGAAGTAGTCGAATACAAACTCCTTCATCACCGCGATCATATAGTTAAGATTCTCGGATCTGTCGAGGATGTTCTCGTACTTGGATACCGTGATGTATCCCATATCGTCGTAGTCTCCGTAGAAGCCGGGGAACAGCTTTTCCACGTCGGAGAGAGCTATCGCGATATACGAATAGCTCTTTTCTACAGTGCTACCGTTCTCAAGGACGTCCTTTTTAACGGTAACGTAGCAGGGTGCGGCGTTAAGCCGTATGCTCTCGCCGCCCACGGTGGCAGTATCCTTGCCGACGATTATGTACGTTGCGCCGAAGTCAATGGCAACGTCAACGTAATTTCCGTCGGGATGCACGTAGGAAGGAAGCCCCGCGTAATTGAGAACCTTGTTAAGAGATATCAGGATCTCGCCGTCCTGCTTGACGGGCGCACCGTAAACGGTCTCGTCCTCAGCAGTAGCGATAGGCATTCTCGTTTTGTTGGTATAGCAGTAATCAACACCAACCTTCATGGAAAGAGCGGAATAAAGGTCCTTGGAAGACTCCATAAGGTTTGATCCGCCGAGAATGTCCACGGTGACGGGATAGCTGGATTGGATCATAGTTCCGTAACCCATATCCTTTGTGATATTGACAACGTTATTTACACCGTCGTATATTTTGACGTTGTCGAAGCAGATGCGGCCCTCGTTATCCTTATCAGCCGCAGAGGACTGGAAGCGAATGTACTGAATTCCCTTACCGCCGTCTCCGCAGATGACGAGAGGCTCGCCTGTCCAGAGAGTAAGATCGGAATCATCGGGAGAGCCGATATATACGTAGAGAAGGAAGTACTTATCGAGATCCTCATCGGATGCGCCGGGATGCTCGTAGGTATAGTCGAATACCATACGCACTCTCGTCCACTTTTCGGAAAGCTGAAAGGCAGGCTTGGTGCTTCCTCCGCTCTCCGCTCCGCTGCTCATGAGGTAAACGTCGTTACCGTCAACCCTCATCACGTTCATAGACGTAAAGTTGGTGCTGGAGCCCTCGCGCTTGGTAGCCATATGAATAACGTTGGCGAAGCTGCATTCGTCGTCGCACATAACGTCGAACTCAATGACCGTTCCCACGTTCTGATTGGCACCGAGATTAAACTGAAGGTAGTCGTTTAAGTTTCCACCGTTAAGCTCTATGCTCCAGAAGTAATTGTAGGTGCCCTCGAGCGCATCGACCTCATAATCGATATCGAACGAGGTGGCTTGATCCGAGGTGTTGTTGATAACCTTGCTTACACCGTTGAAGGCGTCCCAACCCTCGTCGAAGGTTCGGTGATACAAAAGTTTGAATGTCTCGTCTACTTCCTCTGCTTCGCTCTCCGTGCTGCCGGTCTCCTCGGCTGTGGCAAAGATAGCGAACATAGAGATCAAAGAAGACATCACGAGAATAAGTGCAAGTATTCTCAGAAATTTGCTTTTCATAAGCGGTTCTCCTTTTTATAATTTGCTGATTTTAGAATAACACACGCTTTTTTTAAAGTCAAGGGTAAAAATAATTAATATTAAACAAAAAAATAAAAGTATACAAAAATCCCATATACGCACTGTTGATTCTCCACAAAATAAAAAAGGAGAGCCGTTTTTCCGTCGGCTCTCCGTCTCGTTTTTATATACTTATAACGAATTCCACCGTCATTCCGTCGTTACTGTGCGCATGCACGTTTCCGCCGTGGGCGAGCACGATCGCCTTTACTACCGAAAGACCTATTCCCGATCCTCCCGTATCCGAGTTTCTCGATAGATCCGTGCGGTAGAAGCGGTCGAACCACCTGTCAAGCGAGCCCTTCTCCACGCCTTCCGTAGAATTTGAGAATCTCATCTCCACGCCGTTTGGCAGCTTCTGAGCCCTGACGCTGACGAATCCGCCCTCGTTGGCGTATCTGAAGGCGTTGTCGAGCATGAGAGTGATACATCTCCTCATCTCTCCCTCGTTTCCGATCATCTGCACGTTCTCGGATATAGCGAGATCTATGCGTATCCCCTTTGACATCGCTATGCTCTTGTACTGCTCGCAGGTGTCGTAAAGAGCCTCGGAAAGAGAAAACTCCTTCATCTCAAGCTTGATACCCTCCTCCATCTTGGAAAGGATGACCAGCTTTTCGGTAAGTGACGCAAGCTTTGACACCTGGCTCTTGATACCCTCGGTCCACTGGCTCTCTCCGCTCTCCATCTCTATTACCTCGGTGTTGGCGGATATAACGGTAAGGGGCGTTTTCATCTCATGACCCGCATCCGTGATAAATCTTTTCTGTTTTTCGTAGCTTTCGATCATAGGCTTGAGCGCATATCCCGAAAGCAGAATGACCATAACGAAGATCACCATTATTCCAATGACGCTGATAAAAATGCTGGACAAAAGGAACGAGCGTATGGACTCAAGCTCCCTGTTGGCGTCAAGGAATACGTATATAGTTCCTCCGTCCTCGGTAGATCCCATCCTGTATTTGTAGGTATCGACGTATCCGACGCTCTTACCTGCAGCGACTATATCTCTTGCGTATTCCTCGGCTCGCGTGACGTCTACGGCGGCAATTTTCGTCGTATCTATTGCCGAAACGGTGCCATCCGTGTTAAATTTTACCGAAAAATATCGTGTTTCAAAGGGGGTCTCGGGGCTCATGTGCTCCCTGGGATCCTCCTCGTCTTCCTTATCGTTCTTAACGTCGGCGCTGTCACCGTCCGTATCGTTACCGGAGGATGAGCCCTCTGTTCCGTCCGTGCCTTCCGGATCATCCGTTCCCGGCTCTATGTCCGTATCCTCGGCGCCGGTATCCTCCCCGCCGGATTCGGTATCGCCTCCATCCTCGGTGTTCTCCGCGTTTTCCTCGTCCTCCGTATCCGCGGAGATGGAAAAATCGGGCATAAGACCCTCGTTTTCAACAAGCATCTTGAGCTTGTCGTCAAGCTGAGAGTTCACAGCCGAATAGCTAAGCGCGTTTATAGCGGACACCATTACTCCGAGCACCGCGATGACCGCGGTCATTACGATAATAACGTATTTCCTTTTCAGGCGCTTTATCATTTACCCGCCTCCAAGGAATAGCCGAGATTTCTGTGAGCCTCTATGATGACCGACGAGCCGATGCCGATAAGCTTTCTTCTCAAATAGGAAACGTAGACCCAGACGACGTTCTGCTCGGTCTCGCTGTCGTATCCCCATATCTTATCCATAAATCTGTCTACCGATATGATCCCGCCGTCCGCGGTTATAAGCATCTCGAGCATCTGGAACTCCTTGTTTGTGAGTCTGACCTTTTCGCTGCCGCAGCAAAGCATGCAGGAGGAGAGATCAAGCGTGAGGTCGCCAAAGGTGAGGATGGTATCCACGCTCTCGGTACGTCTTCTGAGCATAGCCCTGACTCTCGCCAAAAGCTCCTTCATGGCAAAGGGCTTGGTAAGATAGTCGTCAGCTCCGGCGTCAAGCCCCTCAACACGGTCGTCTATATCCGATTTTGCCGTTAAGATCAACACGGGTATGACGTTACCGTCCTCTCTTATTCTTCTCAGAACCGTCAGGCCGTCAACCTTGGGCATCATTATATCAAGTATCGCGCCGTCGTAATCGGCGTTCTCGAGATAGCAGAGCGCGTCCTCGCCGTTGTGTACGACGTCAACCGAATAGTTATTGTGTCTGAGAATTACAGCCAGCGCCTTGGCAAGCTCCTTCTCATCCTCTGCAAGAAGTAATCTCATATACCTTCCTCCGCGTTATTTTACTGAGTATATGCTAGCAAACGCAATTTAAAGCTACTTAAAATAGCAGCCGCTCTTTAATTTTACCATAAAGAGCGGCGGAAAGCAAGTATATTTTGATTATTGGCTGTCTTTATTGAAATCGCTTTTCTTCACGCGGAACAAAAGACGGAGCAAGGCGCGCGGATCAAACGGCACCAGCGGATACATATAACGGAATCTGCCGGTTACGGTGACGTTGGTCGCGACCAGAAATACAGAAAATAGCGCGCCTGCGATAAGTCCCCATATTCCGAGAAAATACGTTAGGATCAGCATCGTGACCCTGACGAACTTGAAGGCGTATCCAAGCTCCACGTTTTGCTGCGCGAAATTGGCGATGGCGACAAACGCCATATAGAGAATAACGTCCTCGCATACCCAGCCGACGCTTACGGCAAAATCGCCGAGAATAAGCGCGCCTATGACAGACAGCGAGCTTGACAGCATGTCGGGCGTGTTCATCGACGCTATCTTGAGCCCGTCGATCGCTACCTCGATCAGTAACAGCTGCAAAATTATCGGAAGCGCGCCCGGATCGTCGGGTATCAAAAAGCGCAAATAGTCGGGGAGCGTGTCGGAATATTCAACGCAAAGATACCAGAGCGGCGTGACCGCCAGCGACAAGATCAGGATCAGCGTCCTTACTATTCTTAAATAGCTTCCGGTCAGTGGCGGGAAGTAGTAATCGTCGGTCTGCTGCAGATAATCGAATATCGAGGTCGGCAGCACCATAACCTGCGGCGAGGTATCGCAGATTATAAGCACGCTGCCCTCGAGGAGCTGAGCAGACGCTGTATCCGGACGCTCGGTAAGGCGAATTTTCGGAAACGGATTGAGCCACCCCTTGCGAACGAGGCTTTCGGCAAGGCTCCTGTAACCGAGACACACGCCCTCGGGCTTGATGCTCTTAAGCTGCTTTGATATGCCGTCCACGAGCTTTTTATCCGCCACGCCCTCGACGTAGCAGAGCACGACGTCGGTATGGGACGAGCCTCCGAGGTCGAAGTGGCGCATAGTCAGGCGCGGGTCGCGGATCCTGCGTCGTATGAGCGCCGTGTTCATCACGAGAGTCTCGACGAATCCGTCCCGCGAGCCCTGCATTACCCTGTCGGTATCAGGCTCCGACGTGCTCCTCGCCGGATACGTTCTCGCGTCTATAAGCACCGACTCGCAGGGGAAGGCTGACGAGAGCACCGCGGTCTGTCCCGAGAGCACGGCTGTCACTATCCTATCCGTCTCGCCTCCGAGCTCCACCTCGATGTACGGCAGACTGCGCACGAGAGCTCCCGCATCGGTAAGCTCCTTTTGCGACAGAAGATACTGCATCAGCCTTTGCATCTCGGAGTCCTTAACAAAGCCGTCTATATAGAAAAAGCAGACGTCGTTGCCGGCGACGGTAAGATGTCTTTCAATAATATCAAAGCTCTCGTGTACCCTCAGCCTCGATGACAGCAGGGATACGTTATCCTCATGACTCAGACTCAGTCCCATAAATAACCTCCGTTTTTGAGGATTATTGCCAAGATCTGCCTGTCATATTCGCGGAAAAGAAAAAAGGCTGACGCCCGAAAGAAAAAATGGGTGAGTCATTAAGGTTTGAATAGAAAAATCGTAATTAAACATGCCAAAATTAAAGAGCGAGGATAAAGGGAGAAATAACCCCTTCTATTAGCGTGTTCTCCGTTAAGGATAACACGCTAAATCCGCCTCGCTCATTTTGTTTTTCGGTTGCGCCTGAATGGCGCAGGCTTTAACAGAACTTATACTTTGAGCTGTTTTTATCCTTCGCCGGACTTTTTCCGGTTGCGCCCGAATGAAGCAGCCCCTCTTATCTCCGTTTTTAATCCATCTTGCGCTTTCCCATTCTTCTGAACTGCCCGTCAAGCGGGAACGCGCGTTTTTCTTTGAACGCCGCCACGACTTTTTTCACTTCCGCGGGGCTCTCGGTGGTAAAGATAAAGTGATGTCCGCCCGCCGGGGATATCTCGTCCGGCTTGTCACCCATATATGTGTAAGCTGAGTTAAGGATGAGGTTTCGGTGCTCAAACTCGCGCATCATCGGGAATCTGACGCCCCTTCTGTCTACGAGCAGACACTCTCCGCATCTGTCGCATCCGAAATTCTCCTTCATGAAGCAGCGCTCGGTTATCATAAGCGGTACTCTGCCGTAGACAACGGCTCTGCCGCCCACTCCCTTCGCCTGCCTTGACGTAAGCTCGGGTGATAAGACTACGTCGGATACGCCTAATCCGCGCCATGCGTCAAGCGCCGGGGAATTGGTGACGTTAAGCCTGAAATCTCCCACGGGTATGAGGTCATACTCTCTCGCGAGCTCCAAGTGCGAGAGATTGCCTATCAGAGCGTAAGCCGCGCCCGACTCCTTCGCTAAGGATATGAGCTCACGGACTCTCGCGAGCTCGTCCTCCATGATCACGGGAGGAATATATACGCCGTCAGCGACGTCCTTCAGTTCGGGATAACGCACGAGCGGAACGAATACGGCGTCAAAATAACCGCGTATGCCCGCGTCAAGCGATGAAATAGTATCCGGGCTCAAGAACACGGCAGTCCTTCTGAGAGCAGTTACGCCCGAAAAAGCGGGGTGCGTGTTGATTTTTTCACGTTTTAAGCTATCGTCAAGCTCTCGCCCGAAGTCCTCGAATTTTTCCGCCGCATCCCTCCTGAGCTTGTTTATCGCAGACGGCGAAAGGTTTATTCCGTCATCAAGCTCAAGCTCAATATCGGACGCAGAAAGCGAGAGGTACGTGTTACCCATCTTGCAAAGTCTTTCCTTCACTGCGTCGGGAGTCAGGGGCGCGTTTCTTGCCGTGTCGGGCGTATCTCCGAGGACGGACGCTTCCCTGTTGATCTTCTTTCCGCGAAGCGTCATCAGCGCAGGCTCGCCGAGCTTTATCCTGACTTCAGCCGTCACCTCGGTGCGCTCGCAGGAAAAGTCGCCCTTTGCCTCGCTCTCGGTTATCCGCTTATCCTCCTCGGTGCGCACGCCCGTCATTTTCCCGAACGTATTGCCCGTGAAATATCCGTCCGTAAAGCCGCCGCGGGAAAACGCGCGCTCAAGCCTTGCGTTCTCCTCCTTGTCCGAATTTCTGTTCTCGTCAAGCAGCCTGCGGTATATCGACGTGACCGTGTACACGTAATCGGGCGATTTCATGCGCCCCTCTATCTTGAGCGAGGCGACGCCCGACTCTATGAGCTCTCTGACATGGCAAGCGAGCGAAAGATCGCTTAACGAGAGGACGTATTTTCCGTTATTATAAGGCAGTCGGCAGGGCTGGGCACACTCGCCGCGGTTTCCGCTTCTGCCGCCTATCATAGACGAAAACAGACACTGCCCCGAATGGCAGACGCAGAGCGCGCCGTGTAAGAACACCTCTGTTTCCGCAAGACATTTCTCGGTCACGTCTGCTATGTTTTTGCCCGAAAGCTCTCTTGCAAGCACTACACGGGTACAGCCTAAGCCGTACGCAAGGTCGGCACCGAGCGAGTTGCCCACCGACATCTGCGTGGATGCGTGCAGCTCAAAATCGGGTATCTCCTCGCGGATAAGCGAAATGAGTCCGAGATCCGCTACTATAAGCGCGTCAACGCCCGCGCGGTAAAGCCCCTTGGCAAATTCCAGCGCCTCATCAAGCTCGCTCCCAAAGAGCAGTATATTCATAGTAACGTAGAGCTTAACTCCGTGAAGATGGCAGTACGACACCGCTTTTTTGATCTCATCGAGGTCAAAATTCTTTGCGTACGCTCTCGCGGAAAACGTCTTTCCGCCTATGTAGACCGCATCCGCCCCGCCCTTCACCGCCGCGGCAAGACATTCAAAGTCGCCGGCGGGAGCAAGGAGCTCGGGCAGCTTTTCTTTTCTCCTCATTATTACCTCTCCGCGCGTTGACAGACTCACCGTCCCCGCACCCTCGTAATTTATCGCTAATATTTTATCACACGCAGAGGTAAAAGTCAATACGCCGCGCTGCCCGACGGGGACAAACGCGGCGCATGGGCGGGAGCGGGTAAAAACCGCGCGGCAAATAGCGTGACGCTCCCGGAGAAGCATCCGCGCCAAACGACGCCTGCCCTCGCGGGTAAATGACGTTGCCTATGGCAATGACGTTCGCTGTGCGAATGATGCCGTGCCCGATGGCGCAGCGGGCAATCAAGTCAACGAGAATTTCGCTCAGGATACGGCGCGCTCAGAAAGATCGGTCTCAGCTGTTCCCCTCTCATCGCTGCCTCAAGCGCCTTTGGGATAAGCTCAAGCTCGGCTACCAGCGAATGCGGCTTGCCGACAGGACTGTCCTCAAGCATCGGCAGGAAATACACCGCCTTGCGCTGAAGCATTACGGCGATATTGCCAAGGTTCTGACTCATCGCGTCGTTGCTCGCCAGAGCGATGAGAAGCGGTCTGTCGCGGCGCAGATGTGCCTTGATAGCCATAGTGGCGGCAGTATCCGTTATACCGCCCGCAACCTTCGCGAGCGTGTTGCCCGTGCAGGGCGCGACCACGAGAGCGTCGAGGGGCTCGGCGGGACCGAGCGGCTCGGCATCCGCTATGGTGTGTATTACGCTTTTTCCGCACAGATCCTCGACCCGTGTTGAGAATTCCTCCGCTTTTTGAAATCTTGTATCGGTGTAGTACGCATTCTCGCTCATTATAGGCACGACCTCGTGACCGAGAGCGACGAGCTCCGAAAGAGCGCGGAAGGAACGCGCAAACGTACAAAAAGAACCGGTAAAGCAATAACCGATCTTCATCTATCAGCCTCCTTTATAGGTTGTTGACGAGAAAGCGCTCGATAGCTCTGCCCCACGCTCTGCCCGCGCTCGCGGGGAACATTCTGGCAGGTATCGACGGATATTTTTCAACGTTCCCGACGCCCGCGAAATTATCCCCCGAGGCGAGCTCGACTATCCTCAGACCGCGAGGTATGGAGTCGGCGCAGAAAATAGTAGCGGGCGCGGTATTTATGAGCAGATCAAGCCCGGAAAGGTCAGCGTCCCCGGCGCTCGCGGCGGTCGCCACGCCGTATTCGCACAGCTCAAGCCTCGTGTTCTCGCGCGAGGTGAACACGCGCACTCTTGCGCCGAGATATAAAAAGAGATTGGTAAGCCTTTTACCAATCCTTCCGTAGCCCACCACGCCGACGCTGACGTCGCGCGGAGAGTATTTGGTGCTGCCCAAGAATATGCCGAGAGCCGCAAGAGCCGTCAGATCCGCGTTCTCAAGGAGAAAATCCTCGTCCCGCGACAGATCCGTGACGAGAGCGCCTCGTGCCCTCGCACCGTCCAAAAAAGCATCGGTCAGTCCGTAGCACGAAATCAGGTCTCCGCCTCCTACCCCCTCCAAAACATCATTAATGTAAATATTTGTGTTCAAAACAGTGCGATTATCTCGCGTTGAAGGGATCGGGAGCAAGATGATGCGCTCCACATGATTCGCGCATGCCGACCCCCTCAAATACTCAATACACGCGTCAGCTCTCGGACCGTTTTCATAGGATTGTATTATCATATCGTCCTCACTTTGATAACTCGCAAAAAGCCTTGCCGCAAAGCGAACGACGCCCGCGGCAGCGCCGGCAGCAACGGGGACGCAAAAAAGTCACGCGAGGGACTCCGCCCCTCAGAAGCTTATGCTGCCGGCTACGATAATATTATATGACGCGCCCGTGGGCTTGTTACCCCGCGAAAAGCGGAACACCTCGTCTTACTGATCGGCGGCGCACTCGTTTTTGCAGTCGCCCTTGAACATAGACGTCATCTTGTTACATACGCATTTAACCGTTCTTTTGCCGCACCTTACCACGCTGAACGCTCCTATCATAGCAAGCGTGCCGATGGTCATAGCAACGTAAGGGTGCGAGCTTTTGTGCTCGGATTTTCTGAAAAGCATCTTTTTTCTCCTTTTTTCGTTGTTTTCTTATTCTTCCACGCTTTTTAATTTTTATTTGTCCCGTTGACAAAACGAGAGCTTTGTTGTAAAATTTATATAAAAGATATTTTAAAATGGAGGGTGATTTATGATCCGATGCAATAAGTGCGGATACTTAGGCTCGTATTACGGTCCGAGGTGTCCCTCGTGCAAGGAGATCTTTGATCTCACACCCGCAGAGATAGAAGAAAAGATCGATGAGATAAACAAAGCTGAGGAGCTGCGGCAGTACGAGCTCGCAGCCGAAGGTCATCATATACTCGCGGATATGGGCAGGACCGAGTCACAAAAGAAGTACGCTGCGATGCTTGAACGCGGCGACGCGGTGGCGCGCGACCTTGACGCCGCGATGGATTACTACTATATGGCGGCAAAAAAGAACGATGCCGAAGCGGCATACCGCTACTCAAGGCTCGCGGAGAGAGCAAGCGAGGCTGCGGCTGCCTTCTGGTTATCGTATTCCGCCGCTCTCGGATGCGTCGAGGCGTACCCCGCTCTCGCCGCCAGGCTTACGAAAGAAGGAGAGGACGAGCTCGCCAACTACTATTACGCTCTGTCAGCCGCATACGACGATACGGACTCAATAGTAACGCTCGCGAAAAGATATTATACCGGCGTCGGCGCGGAGAAAAATCT
>CAYWPS010000032.1:0-17144 GCA_964460165.1 uncultured Ruminococcus sp.
AGATTCACCTCTATGATGGACATATCGAATATCATACCTCTGACCGCGGCGTAATCGGTAGCGGCATCCACTCTGAACGTCATCGACGGCGGGATATATAGGAAATCGCCCTCGCCCGCGGCGACCAGCTCGGTACCTATCTGCACCATGACCGCGCCTGCGGTAACCTCCACTATCTCCATTGAGGTCTTATGCGAGCGAGTGCTGACTATCCTTCCCTCGCCCGATTCCTTGTACATTGAAAAGGGGAATTTCGTATCTTCGTGCTTCATATACTGCTTCTCCTGAAAGTGAATTATATATTAATAGAATGTAGCGACTTCCTGCTCAGGCTTCTCTGCTCTGTCAATACTCTTTACATAGAGAACGGGACCTACCCCGCGATAAAGCTTGGAATACTCCTCGACCAGTCTTCCCTCTACTATGACCCAGTCACGTGTAGTGAGCTTAAGCTTGCCCATGCCCTTGGCTACGACTCCGCGATATGCGATATCGTCGGCACAGCAGGTCATAATATGTCTGCCGATGGCGTAGCTGTCCTTCGGAAGCGAGCCGTCAAGAGCAACTATCCCCTTAAAGCGCACGGTCTTGCCCTTATATTTGGCGAATTCATCAGTCATATCACGGTAGAAGACAGCGAAATCCTCGTCATTGATATCTATAACTTCAGCATTAATATCGTAAGGTAACGGATCCTCAATATCGTCAAACTCGATCTCACCAGCCATATCCTCGTAGCAGATATTAGCTCTCTTGGAGACACCCCTGACTATCTTGTGAAGCGTCATCTTATCATACTCCGGCTTGAAACGGTTGAAGACGACCATCTCACAGCTGGTAAGCTTGTCCACCACGAGCTGACGCATATTTGCGTTATAGCTCACTATCGTGGTTGAGTCAATGATCAGTATCTCCTGATACACCATCCAATTCTTCGGAAGGGCGTTATAGAAGGCGTCGATGGTCCACATACCGTTATACTCCACGACTACGATATCAGCCCCCGCTCTCTTAGCCATAGCGTTAAGTCTGTCGGTGGTAAGAAGCTGAACGTCGTCAAAGGAGGAAAAGTGTACGTTGTCAGGAAGATCCGAAGCCTCAAACTCCTCCTCGCCTTCCTCACAGGTTATGATCAAATATTGCTTTTTCCCGTCGTTAAAATTCGGGTCGGACATGGTCTCCTTGATGAAGCTGGTCTTACCTGCCTCAAGAAAGCCCGTAAATAAATATACCGGAATTTCCATATTCTGCTCGGAATTAAAGTCCGAAAATCTCCTTTATCTTGTCATTTTTAATGCCTGATCCGATAACGCAAAGCCTACCGATCACGCCTGCCGATCCGTGTCTCACGTCAGGCTCGCCGGGCACGTAGTCGAAGTGGATCCACTCGCCGTCCTCACCCTCAACTATTCCCTTCGCGCGCAAAACCATACCGAAGGAATCATCCTCCGCGAACTGCTCAAGAACCGCGGTGATACCCTCTACCGTAAACTTTTTCGTAGTCTCCTGACCAAAGCTGGTAAATACCTCATCAGCGTGATGATGACCGTGATCGTGACATCCGCAGGAGCAATGCTCATCGTGGTCGTGATGATCGTGATGATGGCATTCCTCGTCGTGATGGTGATGCTCGTGACTGTGGCACTCGCCGTCGTGGTCGTGATGATGCTCGTGACTGTGGCACTCGCCGTCGTGGTCGTGATGATGCTCGTGGCAGTGGCACTCATCGTAGTGGTCGTGATGATGCTCGTGACTGTGGCACTCGCCGTCGTGATCGTGGTGCTCGTGACAATGGCACTCTTCATTGTGATGGTGATGCTCGTGATGATGTCTGTGCTCTGCCTCAAGCTCCTCGATAGCAGAGTTGAGTGTATCCTTTCTCTCCATAGCGTCAAGTATATCCTTACCGTCGAGCTTGTCCCAAGGAGTGGTTACAATAACCGCGTCGGGATTATGCTGTCTGATAAGCTCTACCGATGCCTCGATCTTATCTGCCTTGGCAACGTCGGTATGTGAAAGAACGATGCAGGAGGCGTTAGCTATCTGATCGTTGTAGAACTCACCGAAGTTCTTGATATACATCTTACACTTATTTACGTCAGCAACCGTAGTAAAGCAATTGAGCTCCGCATCATCGGTCTCGACAGAGCGTACCGCTCTGATAACGTCGGAGAGCTTGCCTACACCGCTGGGCTCGATGACAACTCTGTCGGGTCGGAACTCGTCGAGCACCTGCTTAAGCGCCTTTGAGAAATCTCCTACAAGCGAGCAGCAGATGCAGCCCGAATTCATCTCAGTGATCTCGATACCGGCATCCTGAAGAAATCCGCCGTCAATACCTATCTCACCGAACTCATTTTCGATAAGCACGAGCTTCTCGCCGGCGTACGCCTCCTTGATAAGCTTCTTTATAAGAGTGGTTTTGCCGGCTCCCAGGAAACCGGAGAAAATATCTATTTTCGTCATTTTGCGTTTTTTGCCCAATGGCAAACCTCCGTTAATTCATTCATATGCTATAATTATACATTTTTGACCTGAAAATGTCAAGTGAAACACCGCATTTTCAGGTCAAAAAATATATTTTTCCGTTCAGGTCATATTTTCAAATCCCTTTTGTCTAAGCACCTCATAGACAGCAACAGCAACCGAGTTGGATAGGTTAAGACAGCGGAGCGTCGGAAGCATGGGAATACGCAACGCTCTGTCGATATTTGCCTCAACGAGCTCACGCGGAAGCCCTACGGATTCCCTGCCGAAGATCAGAAACACATCATCCGGATAGTCGATATCCGCGTAGGAACGCGTGGCGTGCGATGAGAAGTAATACATAGGCAAGCCGCCGTGCGCCGACAAAAGCTCATCAAAAGAGTCGTAATAGGTGACGTCGAGCTTGTCCCAATAATCAAGACCCGCGCGCTTTAGGGTGCGGTCCGAGATCTCGAAGCCCGTCGGTCTGATTATGTGAAGCGCGGCGCCCGTCACGGCGCAGGTGCGCGATATGTTACCCGTATTTTGCGGTATTTCCGGATTAAAAAGCACCACGTTGATCTTCTTCATCATTCTGTCCTCGTATGTTTCAGTGGGTATATTTTAGCACAGATCCGCGCATTTTACAATATGAAAGACAAATATTTTATTTATTTACAAATATCTCTTTATTTTTCTGCTTTTGTGTGGTATACTATATGAGTTAAATATACTCTCAAGCTCTTGAGAAAGGTTAGGTAAAACATGGGATTTATAAAAAAGCTGTTCCCTTCTTACAGTGAAAAACAGATAAAGAGGATCCTTCCCATCGTGGATGAGATCGAGTCGCTCGCGGGCAAGTTCGGTTCTATGAGCGACGACGAGCTGCGCGGATATACCGCGAAGCTTAAGGCAGACATCGAGGACGGAAAGACTCTTGACGATATACTGCCCGAGGCATTCGCTCTCGTAAGAGAAGCGGACGACAGGGTGCTCGGCAAGCGTCCATACAAAGTGCAGCTTATCGGTGGAATACTGCTGCACCAGGGCAGAATTGCGGAAATGAAGACCGGCGAAGGTAAAACCCTGGTGGAAACCCTGCCCGCTTATCTCAACGCGCTCACCGGCAAGGGCGTGCATATAGTAACGGTAAACGATTATCTCGCGGAGCGTGACAGCGAGGAGATGGGACGAGTCTATTCCTTCCTCGGTCTCAGCACGGGACTTGTAGTTCACGGTCAGGACAGAGATGAAAAGAAAAAGGCTTACAACTCCGATATAACCTACGGCACGAACAACGAGCTAGGCTTCGACTACCTGCGTGACAACATGGTTCCCTACAAGGAGATGATGGTGCAAAGAGGACATAACTTCGCCATCATAGACGAGGTGGACTCCATACTCATCGACGAGGCGAGAACTCCCCTTATCATCTCTGGCCGCGGGGACAAATCTACCGATCTCTACGATAAAGCCGATCAGCTCGTATCGAAATTTTCGAGATTCGTTATCAAGGAGATGGATACCAAGCAGGACCTCGACACCTACAAAGAGGATTATATCGTGGACGAAAAGGCTCGTACCGCGGTGCTTACCAAGCACGGCATTGAAAAGGCGGAGGCTTTCTTCGGTATTGACAACCTTTCGGACAGAGAAAACAGCACTCTTTATCATCACGTGAACATCGCTATAAGAGCTCACGGCGTTATGAAAAGAGATATCGACTATATCGTCAAGGATAACGCGATAGTTATAGTTGACTCCTTCACCGGACGTCTCATGCCCGGAAGAAGATACAGCGACGGTCTGCACCAGGCTATCGAGGCAAAGGAGCACGTTGACGTACAGAGCGAGAATCAGACGATCGCTACCATCACCTTCCAGAACTATTTTAGAATGTACAAGAAGCTCTCCGGCATGACGGGTACCGCCATGACCGAGGAGGATGAGTTCAAGCAGATATACGCGCTCGACGTCGTTGAGGTCCCTACCAATAAGCCGATGATAAGGATAGACCATAACGACGCCGTATACAGCACCGTAGCCAGCAAGACGCGCGCTATCGTCAGACAGATAAAGGAGTGTCACGATAAGGGACAGCCCGTGCTCGTCGGTACGGTATCGATAGAAAGATCCGAGGAGCTCTCGAAGGTGCTAAAGCGCGAGGGCATCCCTCACAGCGTGCTCAACGCAAAGCAGCATGAGCGCGAGGCGGAAATAGTAGCGCAGGCGGGCAGCTTCGGCGCGGTCACCATTTCCACGAACATGGCGGGACGAGGCACGGATATTATGCTCGGAGGCAACCCCGAGTTCTTAGCAAAGCGCGACCTCAAGAGACTCGGCTACGAGGATGAGATGATCAACGAGGCTACGGGTACCGCAAACACCGATACACCAGAGATATTAGAGGTGCGCGAGAAATTCGACGAGCTTTACGCAAAGCATAAGGAGGCTCTCTTGCCCGAAGCCGAGAAGGTACGCGCGGCAGGCGGTCTTTTCATACTCGGTACGGAGCGCCACGAGAGCAGGCGTATAGACAACCAGCTCCGCGGACGAAGCGGACGTCAGGGCGACCCCGGTGAATCGAAGTTCTACATCTCGCTTGACGACGAGCTCATAAGACTCTTTGGAACGACCGACAGAATCAAGGCTCTGCTCGTCAAAATGGGCTTCAGCGAGGATATGGTCATCGACGCGAGAATACTCTCGGGCACTATCGAAAACGCACAGAAGCGCATAGAAGCAAATCACTTCCAGAGAAGAAAGAGCGTCCTCTCCTACGACGACGTTATGAACCAGCAAAGAAACGTCATTTACTCCCAGAGAGGAACCGTTCTCTTCAACGACTCTATACAGAGCAATATCGAGGATATGATAAAGAGCTCGATAGAAGCGAACTTCGACTTCTGCTTCGGTATGGATGACTATCACGAGTTCAAATTCGATCATTTCAAGAATACGTATTACGGGCTTGTCACAGACTCTCATAACCTCGAATATACCGAGGAGGAGCTGGCAAGCATCGATAAGGATGCGTGGCGCGATGAGCTCATGGATGAAGCACTCAAGCTATATCACTCCAAGGACGCTCTCTTTGCCTCCATACCCGGTGTTGCTCCCGACGCCATGCGTAAGGTCGAGAAGAAGATACTGCTTGAGGAGGTTGACAGACACTGGATGGAGCACCTTGAATCTATGGATGACCTCAAGGAATACGTAGGTCTTAACTCCTACGCTCAAAGAGATCCCGTAGCGATGTACCGTCTGGAAAGCGCGGATATGTTCGACGAGATGATCGAGGATATCAAGGATTGTACGGTAAAGAAGGTACTCGCGGTAGTTCCCCGTCTGTCCTCCACCGAAAGAACGCAGACCATCAAGGTAGCGCGCGCTAATTCAACGAATATTGCGCCCACGCAAAAGCCCTCGCCCGTAAGAGCGCAAAAGAAGATCGGTAGAAATGACCCCTGCCCCTGCGGCAGCGGAAAGAAATACAAAAAGTGCTGCGGAGCGAACAGCTCTGAAGCGTAAAATCTGAATACGAGGAGCGTGGATCTCAGCCACGCCCCGTAAGAAAAGGAACAAAAATGGGATTTGGTACTCTGTTTATAGGATATTTCCTGCTTTTAAACCTGACGTACTACGGCTTTACCGACGTTATAGCTGCGGCGGTAATGCTGCTTGGTCTGTATAAGCTCGCGCCGGTCAATAAATATTTCGGCGCATCCGCCATTGCCGCCGGCGTTTTTCTCGCCTTCTCACTCGGAGAATTCGGAATAGCGGTATACGAGATGTTCTTCCGCCCGATAGGCTCTACACTGCTCGTGTCGCTTATGAGCGTTATAAGATGTATGGCTGTCGGTCTCCTGACCGTGATGATGCTCAAGGGAATAGAGGAAGTGTCAAGAGAGGTTGAGATTGAAAATCTGCCAGTCAAGGCATCACGCCTCGCAATAGCCACGGCGGTCGCTTATTCCCTCTGGATCGCGCTCGAAGCGCCCCTCTCCTTTATAAACGACTACGTGCTCGCTGTGCTTGCTCTTATCACTATGCTTGCAACGATAGCCATTATAATCGTTAATCTGACGGTGATATACTCCTGTTATATGAGGATATGTATGCCAGGAAGCGAGGATATCTCAAAGGAAAAGCCCTCGCGCTTCGCCTTCGTGAACGAGTACAGAGCAAGAAAGGCTGAGCGCGACGAGGAAACGGCAAGACAAAGAGCCGAGCTGCTCAAGAAACGTCTTGAAAAGAAGAAAGGAAAGAAAAAATGACGAAAGGAAAGCGCGTTTATCCCCTCATCATTCTCTCTCTCGTTTTTCTTTTTAATCCATCCGCCAACCTCATAGATATACTGCCCGACTGCGTAGCCTACATACTCCTCATCGTTGCGATAGGCGGGCTCTCCGAAACGGTACCGTACCTTGCGGAATGCAAGAGCGCGCTGATAAAGCTCGCTATGGTAACGCTTATAAAGATGCCCGCGTTCTTGGTTATGCAGACGAATATGATAGCCGGACGCGATATCGTACCGTTATTCACACTCGTGTTCGTAGCACTGGAGATCGTACTGCTCTATTCCGCAGTAGACAACGGCTTCAAGGCTCTTTCATATATCGGCGAGAGAACGGACTGCCAATCGGTCAGAGAGCCCTTCGAAGCAGGACGCAGTGCCACGACGCCCGAGGCTCTGAAGCTGATGACTTTTATCTTCTTTATCGCAAGAGGAGCGCTCAATCTTTTACCGGAGCTTCTGCTGCTCACCCCTGAGGATACCTCACTCAGAAGAAGGCTCAGCGACGCTTATCCCACGGTGCTGGTCATATGTATTCTCGCCGCGCTTGCCGTGGGCATCGTATGGCTGTACTATGCGGTAAAATACGTTAAAACAATTAAGAGGAGCGGCGATCTTGCAGATGCGATAGAGTCTATATCGGTCAAGGAAACGCCTGAGCAGATCAGCGCCAAGGACAAGCTCAAAAAGCTCACCTCGTCACTCACGCTCATGGCGGCATCGTCGCTGTTTATATTCGACATTACCATTTCGGAATTCGGCGGATATAATATACTGCCACATTTTATATATGGTATTTTGCTTTTTTGCTCGGTTTATAGCTTCTCAAGCAATAAGCAGATAAGGCTTCTTGCCATCGTGAGCTCAGCGGGATATTCTCTCTCGTCGCTGCTCGTGTATCTGTTTACAGTACGCTTCTTCGACACTTACAATTACATTTATCTTAACTACTCTACTATGGCGAGAGCGGCGTATTTGCCGGTTAAAATTTTTTCGATAACCGAGGCTCTGTTTGCCGTCTTCATGCTTACGGTGGCGGCAATAGCGACGGCGAATTTCATAAGGGAGCACACCGACGTCGCGCCCGACGATCCGTCGTACAGCATAACCAATGAAAAGAATCATCGTTCGACTTGCAGAAAGACGATGCCCCTTTTCGTGATATCGGGAATCATAAATCTCGCAAAATGCGTGAACGTATTTATTAAGCAAACGTCCACGGTCATATACTCTGAGGTCAATCCCGACGGTATAAGCGCATCGGCTGTACCCGTAATGGATACCTTGATCTTTCTTGCCTGTATAATCTACGTCATCTACTCCTTTGTCGCGGTATCGAGCCTCAAGGATGAGGTAAAATTCAAGTACGGCGAGGACGTTTGACTTTTATCCGATAAAGTAACTGCCGCATTCAGACATGACCGAACAAAAGGGACCGAGTCATTAAGGATTGAGTAGAAAAACAAGATCATAATTAAATATGCAAAAATTAAGGGGCTGTCTCAAATGCAAAAAATGAGACAACCCCTTGCTTTTTACACAATTTTTGATTGGTTTTATTGAATTTTTGATGAGATAGTCCCTTTGTTATTCATTCCTATCGACAGAATCTGCGTATTTAAATCCGTCGGGATAACGAGCCTTGAGCTTTTCTATATTTCTCGTGAGAACATCCTCAAGGGTAACGCCCAGAACGGTCGCTATCTCCGCGATATACCAAGCGACGTCACCGATCTCCTTGATAAGCTTTTCCCTGTCGAGCTCATGCCCCTGAGCAAGCCATTTTTTCACGAGGTCAATAGCCTCGCCCGACTCACCGCAAAGTCCCATAACTCCGTTGATAAGCATATCCTTCTCGGAAAGATCCTTATTGAGAGTCGTCATCGCCAGCTGTTGATACTCATTTATCGTCATATCACTCTCTCTCATTAGCGGACTCGGTAAGTCCGTTTATTATTGCGTGATTAGACCACTCGTCTTTCTCCTCACCGTCAACAAAATCGCGGAAGGTGGAAAGAACATGATCGCAGCATTCCTCAACGGTAGTATTGTTCTCGATAAAAGCGTGGATATACTCCTCATAATCGGGAATCTCGTGCCAGTCACGGAGATTCTGCGCTCGTCTGGTGTTAAAATTCTTCTCACTGTCAGGCTTCTCATTCTCACCGAAATAGCGGGCTCTGAGCCTGTCCTCTATAACGTCAAAATCTGTATAGATGTAGAGGTTACACGCAGAATACTTTGGGTGCAAAGCCAGACTCCTGACACCGTTAAGGTCGATGACGAGCAAGGGAGTTTTGCCCTGACTGAAGGCTCTGTCGAGCTCAGCATTCGGAGTACCGTACATATTTCCGCCGTAAACGGCGTGCTCTGCCATCTCTCCGTTCGCAACAGCCTTCTCAAACTCCTCAACGGTATAGTAGATATATTCATCGTCGTGAGCGTCGCCTCTCTTGGCTCTGGTAGTACCTGAGCGAAGGAAGGTGAACTCGGGATGATCGTTTACTATGGACGTAGCGATTACCGTCTTACCTGCACCGGAGGGGCCGGCGATTACCAATACACAATTCTCTCTTTTCATATTTCAAAAATCACTTGGTGGGGACGAGCTTCTCCTTACCGCCCATATAGGGACGGAGAGCAAGCGGGATGTTTACGGAGCCGTCTTCATTAAGATTATTTTCAAGGAATGCAATAAGCATTCTGGGGGGAGCTACAACCGTGTTGTTGAGCGTGTGAGCAAGATAGATCTTGCCGTCCTCGCCCTTCACCCTGATCTTAAGACGTCTTGCCTGAGCGTCGCCAAGATTGGAGCAGGAGCCTACCTCAAAGTACTTCTGCTGTCTGGGAGACCACGCCTCAACGTCAATGGACTTGACCTTAAGGTCAGCAAGGTCGCCCGAGCAGCACTCAAGCGTTCTTACGGGGATGTCAAGAGTGCGGAACATATCAACGGTGTTCTGCCAGAGCTTGTTGAACCATACGGGAGACTCCTCGGGCTTACAGACGACTATCATCTCCTGCTTCTCGAACTGGTGGATACGGTAAACTCCGCGCTCCTCGATGCCATGCGCTCCCTTCTCCTTACGGAAGCAGGGGGAGTAGGAGGTGAGAGTATAAGGAAGCGACGCCTCGGGATTGATAGTGTCGATGAACTTACCTATCATGGAGTGCTCGGAGGTACCGATAAGGAAGAGATCCTCGCCCTCGATCTTGTACATCATAGCGTCCATCTCGGCAAAGGACATAACGCCGGTAACCACTCCGGAGCGGATCATATAAGGGGGAATACAATAGGTGAAGCCTCTGTCTATCATAAAGTCTCTCGCGTAAGAGATGACCGCGGAGTGAAGTCTCGCGATATCGCCCATAAGGTAATAGAAGCCGTTGCCCGCAACCTTTCTCGCGCTGTCAAGATCTATACCCGCGAATCTCTCCATAATATCGGTGTGATAAGGGATCTCGAAATCGGGAGTAACGGGCTCTCCGTATCTCTGTACCTCCACGTTCTCACTGTCATCCTTACCGATCGGAACGGTGGGGTCGATAATATTAGGGATTATCATCATTATGTTCTTGACCTTCTCGTCAAGCTCTGCCTCGAGAGCCTCGCAAGCCTTGAGCTCCTCAGCCTGAGCGGCTACGAGCTTCTTTGCCTCTTCTGCCTCGTCAAATTTCTTCTGACCCATAAGCATACCGATGGACTTGGAAACCTTGTTTCTGTTTGCTCTGAGATCGTCCGCTCTTTTCTTATTCTGACGGAGCTGCTCGTCAAGAGCGATCACCTCGTCAACAAGAGGAAGCTTGCTATCCTGGAACTTGTTGCGGATATTTTCCTTAACAGCCTCGGGATTCTCTCTCAAAAATTTAATGTCAATCATTTTATATCTCCTTAAAATTAATAACGAAAAACAAAAAAGAGTCCTCGCCCGCCAATATGGGACGAAAAACTCCGTGATACCACCCAAATTGAGACCTAAGTCTCCACTCGAAAGCCTATAAGGCGGCAACCCTCGGCTCATCGCCGAATCTCAGAAAGCGGAAAGCAACGCCATCTGCCCGCTCGCACCGCCCGCGGACTCTCTGAAAGATAGCTCTCTTGCATATTCTTTCCTCACAGATACTTTATTATATAACAATATTTTAGAATTTTCAAGAGATTTTGTAAAAAAAATAACTTTTTTCGATAACAGCGTTAGGAACAAGCCCCGCCACTGCCAAAATAATTACAATTAATGCGGTTTTTCACTTTTTGCCTATTGATTTTTCCGAAGCTTTACTGTATAATAAATGGGTAAATAATAAATTTCAAGGAGATTTACCATGTTAGTTTCTGCTAAGGAAATGCTTGAAAAGGCAAAGGCCGGTCACTACGCTGTCGGTCAGTTTAATATCAACAATCTCGAGTGGGCGAAGGCTATCCTTCTCACCGCCGAGGAGATGAAGTCCCCCGTTATTCTCGGTGTATCCGAGGGCGCGGGCAAGTACATGTGCGGCTACAAGACCATCGTAGGTATGGTCAACGGAATGATCGAGGGTCTCGGCATCACCGTTCCCGTAGCTATCCATCTCGACCACGGCTCCTACGAGGGCGCTTACAAGTGCATTGAGGCAGGCTTCTCCTCTGTTATGTTCGACGGCTCGCACTATCCCATCGAGGAAAACATCGCCAAGACCAAGGAGCTCGTCGCAGTTTGCAACGAGAAGGGTCTCTCTCTTGAGGCAGAGGTCGGCTCTATCGGTGGCGAAGAGGACGGCGTTATCGGCGGCGGCGAGGTTGCTTCTCCCGACGAGTGCAAGATGATCGCAGACCTCGGCGTAACCATGCTTGCGGCAGGTATCGGCAACATCCACGGTAAGTATCCCGCAAACTGGACCGGTCTTAACTTCGAGGTTCTCGCTAAGATCAGCGAGAAGGTCGGCGATATGCCCCTCGTTCTTCACGGCGGTACAGGTATTCCCGAGGATATGATCAAGAAGGCTATTTCTCTTGGCGTTTCCAAGATCAACGTTAACACCGAATGCCAGCTCGCGTTCGCGGCTGCTACCCGTAAGTACGTTGAGGCAGGCAAGGATCTTGAGGGCAAGGGCTTTGACCCGAGAAAGCTTCTCGCTCCCGGCGTTGAGGCTATCAAGGCTACCGTAAAAGAGAAGATTGAGCTCTTCGGCTCTGCTAACAAGGCGTAATTGATAAGATGTTAAAAGGTGTGCGAAATTCGCACACCTTTTTATTTATGCTTGCATATAATTCCCCTTTTCTGCATATGGTTGTATGAAAACAAATATGCTTTGTCGCTTTGCGACGGAAAGGAACTGTATGCAGGACAACTCGATTTACAGAGATATAGCAAAAAGAACCGGCGGTGACATATACATAGGGGTCGTCGGACCGGTGAGGACGGGAAAATCGACCTTTATCCACAGATTCCTCGACAGCGTGGTGCTGCCGAACATCGAGGATGAGTACGACAGACAAAGAACGGTTGATGAAATACCGCAGAGCGCAACGGGCAGAACGGTGATGACCACCGAGCCGAAGTTCGTGCCCGACGAGTCGGTAAAGATAAGCGTCGGAGATACCGAGCTGAACGTAAAAATGATAGACTGTGTCGGCTATATGGTAGACGGAGCGCTCGGCTCGGAGGAGGATGGCGAGGCGCGTATGATAATGACTCCGTGGAGCGACGTGGCAATGCCCTTTGCGGAGGCGGCGGAGCTCGGCACGGGCAAGGTCATAGGCGAGCACTCTACGATAGGTATGCTGGTGACCACCGACGGAAGCATCACGGATATCCCGAGAGAGAGCTACATTGAAGCCGAGGAAAGAGTTGCGGGCGAGCTGCAAAGGCTCGGTAAGCCATTCGCGATAGTTCTTAATTCCGCGCATCCCGGAAGCGACGAGGCAAAGGCTCTGGCGCTTGAGCTTGAGAAAAAGTACGGAGTACCCGTGGCGCTGGTAAGCTGTCCCGACCTGAACAGCGAGGACATACGCGAAATACTCGCTTTGGTGCTCGGTGAATTCCCGATAAAAGAGCTGCGCTTCACCCTTCCCGACTGGACTCTCGTTTTACCTAAGAATCATCCGCTGCGCGAGGGTATGCTCGAGAGCATAGACCGCTTCACAGACGAGACCCGCAAGATAGGAGATATCCAGACGGCGCTCGAGAAGGAGAGCGGCATCAAGGTAGACAGAATTGATGCGGGTGACGGAACCGGCGAGCTATCCCTGCCATTATCAGATAAGATCTATTACGAGACGCTCGCGGAGCTGACGGGACTAGACGTTACGGACAAAAGGCGTCTGTTCTCTACCGTAAGCGAGCTCGCTGATATCAAGCAGAAATACGACAAGGTGGCGGATGCTCTTGCCGACGTTGAGAGCAAGGGCTACGGCATCGTAATGCCGACGTCGGAGGAGATGAAGCTCGACGAGCCGAGGCTCGTTAAGCAGGCGAACGGCTACGGCGTCAAGGTGAGCGCAAGAGCTGAGTCTATCCATATGATAAAGACCGGTATACGCGCGGATCTGTGCCCCGTAGTAGGCACCGCCGAGCAATCCGAGGAGGTCGTGAAATATCTCATCTCCGAATATGAGGACGCGCCCGAAAAGGTATGGCAATCAAATATGTTCGGCAGATCGCTGTACGATCTTGTCAGCGACGGTATGCGCTCGAAGCTCGAGCATATGCCCGACGAGTCAAGAGAAAAGCTCGGAGAAACGCTCGAGAGGATAATCAACGAGGGCGCGGGCGGTCTGCTCTGTATTCTGCTGTAAAGGCAGAATACAGAGAGTTATAAGATGCTCAGCATCGTCAAGATCGACTTAGCCGCGCTTGGAGCTTCCGGGGATAAGAGATGCTAAATATCCGTTCTGCCCAAATATAAATCTAAAGAAATAAAAAACCACCGCGGTTGAGTTAAAATTCTACCATGGTGGTTTTTGACTTGATTATTTAATTTCAAACGTGAACTCAAGGCGCTCATCAAGGCGCTTTGAGATGAGGTCGGCGTAATATACCGTCTCTTTGATACCGCCCTTACGGGAGACAAGCTCCGAGCCGAAGGATATCTCAAATAAGTCCTTATCGAAGGTCAGGACGGAGTCGCCGCAAATGAGTCTGCCAGCCTCTGCCTCTATGGGAAGAAGCGAGACGAAGCGCTCGGTGACGGATGAGGGATGCTCGGAAAACTCAAAGCTGTCAGTGAGTCTGACACCGTCCTCAAGGCACTCAAAATCACGGGTAAGAGAGGTGAGCGCGTCGATCTCATATCCACCCTTCATACTGAACTTGAAGCGGTTTTCATCATATACGTATATCCTTCCCTCTCGCTTGCCGAAGGTCTGATACTCACCGTTGATGATCGGAACGGAGTGCGCTCCTCCGGACGTAACGAATACGGAGTATCTGTTAGGACCGAAGTAGTCCTTGGTATACTCTCCTCCGCCGGGATCGCAGAATGTCACAAGACCGTTCTTGGAGTAGAGGAAGGAGCCGACGTCGTTGTGATTATGGAACTCGTTATTGTGTCCCGCCTTTGCGCCGAGAGCGTAATTCTTACCGTGGTGCAAGAACCACTCCGCATCCTCAAATATATGACTCTTTGGAGTCATTTCACCGCCGAGAAGCTCGGGATCTGTCCAGAAAACGTATCTGATAGGAGCTCCGTGCTTAAGAGGCGCGGTGACATAGTCGATCACGCACTCGTCGGGAAGCGCGGGAAGCTGCATCTCGGGATAGATGCTCTTGAGAAGGTGGGAGAGCCAGCTGTAAGGCTCGAAGCTAAGTCCGCCGTCGGAGAAGCTGAGGCACTGCTTCTCGTTGAGAAGTATGTTCTGCTGGAACATAGCGATCTTGCGCACCTTTTCCCTCTCGAAATAGTTTATTCTGCCGTCGGTGTAATCGCAAAGCATCTTTGCAAACACACAGAAGAAGGAGAAGCCGTAATTCCAATAAGCATATCCCTCGGTGCAACAGCCGTCATCCTTAAAGCCGCGAAGGTAATTGTCGGCAATTTCAAGCATCCTCGGCAATTGCGCCTCGATCTCCTCGTCGGTACAGATGTACAGATACGAGCAAAGAATGCCGGCGATGCATACCGCAGCCCAGTTGTTCGTGCACGTAAGCCAGAAGTATCTGTCGGTATCGTTAGCGGCAGCGAAGGAATCTATAACGCGGTATCTGACCTCATCTCTGACACGGCGTGTAACGAGCTCGGGGAGCTTATCTCCGATAAGATATACTATCTCGGAGAGCCTGTAGCCCATAATGCAGGAGCAAAGGTCGAGATTGCGCCTTCTCTGCTCGGTGGTGAGAGTCTCCTTCACATGCGCGGGTATAGACCACGTCTCAAAGTCGCAGATATTCCACATTATATCCGCGAGGGGCTCTATGTACTTCTCATCCTCGGTGATGATATAAGCGAGAAAAAGCGTAAGCATACGGGTCTCGTATTCCTCGTGATCGCTCTCGTATATCTCACGATTGCCGTTCTTGACGTAAAGATGAAGCTTAGAAAACTTCATAACGGGCGGATCGGTCACGGTATAGCGATCTGCCCTCTCTACCAAGGTCTCGCGCGCCTTCCTGTAATAGGGGTGTGTTCTCACCTCGGAAAGCTTCTCGGGGGTGAGCTCTTTGAATATTCTTGCCATACTACCTCCGTCCTGCCGTTCAGTCGGCTGTCACGCGCTTGATAAAGTCGCAGAATGCCTGCTCGGTCTCCTCGATCGACTTATCGTTTACAAAATAATAATCGTAGCTGTAATTCTCCACCTCATCATCGGACACATTGCCGTAATGAGCCTTGCTCATTCTGTCTCCGCCGCGTATAAGAAGCGTTTTTGCAATACCGCCTGTTGCCTCAACGTACTTGCGGATCTCCTCCGCCTCACGAATGTGGAAGAACATGATCTCATTCTCCGACTGCATAAACTCGTCAAAGCGAGCCTTACCCCATCTCGTAGGGTAATCGTTATATTCTACGGTGAGACGCTTTATATCCGATAAAAATCTGCGCGCCTTATCCGTCTTCTCTCCCGCCCAGCCCGTCATGGCGGCGATCTCCTTGATAGGATCTATGCTGGACACGTTATAAACCTTGAAATGCTTAGCGGCGAGGTGACAAAGCGTATCCTTGCCTACTCCGCCCGCGCCGTTGATTACGAAAACCGTTTTTTTCATAAAATAATCTCACAGTTCGTTTAAGTGATTTAACATTCTAATACTACCATATATTCAAGGAAAAGTCAATGAATTTCCACTTACATATTTACTTTTCTTCGCCTTTATGGTAATATATTTCCGTCAGAACATAAGGAGGAGCTTGTATGAAAAAAGAATTCTTCGGGAGGATGCCCGACGGCAGAGATGCATACATATATACTCTCAAAACCGATATGTGTGAGGTCAAGCTCAGCAACTACGGTGCGACTGTGATCTCGTTCGTCTTTGACGGAATAAGTATAGTCGGCGGCTTCGACAGGCTCGAGACCTATTTTACCGACGACTCACATCAGGGCGCGACAATCGGCAGGGTGGCGAACAGAATAGCAAACGCTCGCTTTATCATGGACGGTAAGGAATATTTACTGCCTCGGAACGATGGAGACAACTGCCTGCACGGCGGTGTCGGCTTTGACTTCAAGCTTTGGAGCGTTAAGGAATACGGCGATGAGCACATCGTATTCGCTTATATATCTCCGGACGGAGACGAGGGCTTTCCCGGTGAGCTTGCAGTGGAGGTGGCGTACACGCTCTCTGGCAGCGATCTTATCATTGACTACAAAGCTGTGCCGAGCTCAAAAACGCCTATATCGCTTACAAACCACTCTTATTTCAACCTTAACGGTTTCAACGGAAATATCCTCTCGCATACGATCAGAATATACGCGGATCGATATACCGAGGTAGGTGAGGATCTTATTCCTACGGGAAATAAGCTGCTTGAAGGAACTCCCTATGACTTCAGAGAGCCGCGCGCTATCGGCGAGAGAATAGCTGAAACGGGCGGCGGCTACGACCGCAACTATATCCTCACCCCCACAGTCTTCAAGGAATATAGCGGTAAGAAGCTCGGGCTCGCGGCAGAAATCGAAGCAAACGAGATATCCATGCAGGTGTATACCGATCAGCCCGGTATCCAACTCTATACCGGTAATTTTCTCGGTAATGGCGCGGACTTTCACGGCGGCGTCAAGCAATTGAAGCACGGCGCGCTATGTCTTGAGGCACAGACAGAGCCAAATGCGGTAAGCCGCGGCGAATGCTTCTACGAGCGCGGTGAAATATATACTCAAACCACCGTTTATTCATTCGCTTGAGAAAATCGTGAATGTCAAGATATTTCTGCAAATTTGTTGAAAAATTTTTCAAGGGAGAGT
>CAYWPS010000033.1:0-3360 GCA_964460165.1 uncultured Ruminococcus sp.
TGAAGGAAAGAAAGAAGTACGGACTCAAGGGCGCAAGACGTGCACCTCAGTTCTCAAAGAGATAATTACAGCCTTACGGCAATTATCAAAAAACCCCGATACCATCAAGGTTTTCGGGGTTTTCTTTTTGCTCAAATTTTGATTTTGGTGCAAATTTGGTGCAAGTCGGTTGTGATAACTAAAAAGGCGGTTATATCTACAAAGAATCAAGCCGTCCTATTTACTTTTGCTCGATTTTATGATAGAGGGTTATATTTATTTATAGATATCTTCGAGTGTGAGAAGCTTGATATTCTCAGCTTCTGCCTCTTTAATTAAGCCATCGGTGAAGCCGCCTTTAGAGAAGATATAGAAGTGATACTTGCCCGCCTTTCCAAAGGTTCTTGCATAGGATTTAAGAAGCTCGAGCTCATCGATGCCAACCTTCTCATTTCTGTATTTGCACGAGCCGATAATATAGTCATTGCCCTCAATCGGCGTAGCAACGATATCGATCTCAACCTCACGCTTTGCACGTGAATCCGTGCCCCACCATCTTCCTACGTCGGAGATAATGAACGTAAGATCCTTTGCATAGCGAAGCAAATAATCCTTGCACATCGACTCAAAAATCAATCCCATATAATCGTGATAATGCTTCTTGACTGCATCCTTGTATATCAGCTCAATACGCCCCGTAGTGATGGCAGACATATTCTTTGGAACGAAGCGATACCAGAAGCGGAAGAAATTATCATCAATGGTATATATGGTTTTCTTGCCCGGCTTCTCCGCGATCGGCGTTTCCTTCTTCAAAATTCCGAGATCATTAAGCACGCGAAGGTACTTTGTAACAATTCCCGTTTCGATGCCTACCTTAGTAGCAATCTCATTGAGACGTGATGCACCGCCTGCAACAGCGGAAATAATTGAGTTGTATATAGCGGGCTCGCGAAGCTCATGCTTCATAAGATTTTCGGGCTCTTCAAAGAGATATCCGGATGGCGAAAACAGATTCGAGAGAAGTGCACGATCGAGGTCACCTCGGACGTCAAGCTTGTTGATATAATGAGGAATACCGCCTGTAATTCCAAAAACGAGTGCTTGTTCCTCGGCGGAAAGCTTAGGATTAAACAGGGCAATCTCCTTGTACGTTAATGCGTGAATCTTATATTGAGCAGTTCTTCTTCCGTAAAGCGGGCTCTCATAGCCGAGAACCTGATTTTCCATAAAGCTCATTGAAGAACCGCAAAGGATAAGAAACAACTTGCCGTTTTGCCATACGTGGTCTATGAGATGCTGAAGTCTCGAAGATATGGATTTATCCGCAGCAGCGAGGTATGGATATTCATCTATAACAAAGATAATTCGCTCCTCTGCCGCCATTCTACTAATAGCATTAAAGGCATCATCAAAGCTCGAAAATATAGGTGCTGTGCTTGTATTTTCGTGATCCTTGCCGTAAATAGCACGGGAAAGAGCCTCTAAATTATCCTTTGAATTCGAGTTCAAAGCCGAGAAGAAAACGGTTGGCTTACCCTTGCAAAACTCGTTAATAAGCGAAGTTTTGCCAACTCTGCGACGCCCGTAGATAATGGCACACTCAAACTCACCTCTATCATATCTTGAATTCAAATCACCAAGCTCACGCTCTCTGCAATAAAACATACGAGGTCTCCTTTCAAATAAATAGACTCACGATAAACTAACTCGTAAGTATATTATATGCCATTTGCGTTGTTTGTCAATAGATTTTCTTAAAATAACTGAATAGTATTATGGAAAACCGCCGTATTGCAAGCTTTTATTTGCAATACAGCGGTTTTGTTGATCATAATGCGGGCTCGTCGGTTTTTATAAGATATGCGTTTTCGTAAACATTACGCATCGCATCATCCATATAACTTAATCGATTGCCGATCCACTCATAAGTATAATCCCAATCGAACTTATCGTACCAAGCCAACTCTGTATCCGTCCACCAGCCGGCACGCGCGCTTTCCCATTTTGCGCAGTCAGCCTCATAGACAGACTCGGGAATACATGCGCGGAACTCCTCAAAGGCGGATACCATATATTCATAGCTCAGAACCGACTCGCGAAGCTGTTTGTACCTCAGTAGTATCTCCTCGGTAAACGAGTTCCACATACGGTCCCAAAGTATAAAGCGCTTACCGTCATAGGTTGTGGTGGGGCCTGAGTCGTATCCCACATCAATACTGCCGCCGTCATTGACTCTGGGCGTAAATTCATTCGCTGGAGCGTAACGTATGCCGTCCCAGACCATACCGAAGGTTCCGTCCTGATCATAGACGGACGGGATCCATACCTTGCCGTCGTAGGTAGCCCAGAGCATATTCTTTGAGGTATTATCCCGCATATATATCACGTACATGTAAATCAGATAGTCGATGGCGGCATCTACGTCCAGGTGCTCGGAAATTCCGTTCTTGAACGCTTCACCCTCGTTATCCCAGCAGAACTGAATCAGCTCGTTAAAGCTATCGGTTACCCAGGTGATGTCATCGCTGCCGCAATACTTAAGCTCCCAACCGGCAGTGACGTAATCTCCGTTTTCGTCCTCCTTGAAATATCCGATAAGACTGCTGAAATTGGTCTCATTCCATGTATCCGCACCCATCAGCGCTTCGGTTTCGGATTTATTGCCGTTTGCATCCTTCTCTCCCATACCGAACATCCAATCATCCTTTGGTACGTTGAGCGTATAGAGGCCGTGGAATTCACCGTTCATATATACCGCGACCGGATATCCGTCGATAGCTCCGCCGTTGGTTTTGAGCGCGGCGAGGCGCTCCTGTATATCGGAGGCGGTACGTATCTTGACCATATCGCCCCACAGGCGACAAGCTATAATATTACGAGCCTGAGTGTAGTCCACCCAGTTAGCCTTAAGAACGTACTTGCTCTCCTTGCCCCAGCCCAGATCCACTTTGTATTTACTATCGTGTTCCGCGTCCTTATAGAACTTGATCGTATAATTCTTCTTGGCGTAGTTAAGAGATGACGCTCCCTGCGCCTTAATGGTCGCGAACACTTCAAAGGACAAACCGTCAGGATCAACGTAGGTTGCGGTCATATCAACTTCTATTTTTTCATTATTTACGTATGCGCCTTCGTAGTCGCCCACGAGGTATATGATGGGCATTGACTCGACGTCTGCATCAAGCTTAATATACTCCAGAACGCTATCACAGACGGTACAAGAGCGCACCTTGCTTCCCGCCGTGAAAGCGGTGGCGGGAGTAGTCACCCACGGACCGCTAACGTGATCACCCGTTGCATTGAGCGTTACGGTCTTTTCCGCCCCGCAGGTCGCGCATCCGTATTTCTGCGCTCCATCCGTGACGCAGGTAGCAGACT
>CAYWPS010000033.1:3460-7009 GCA_964460165.1 uncultured Ruminococcus sp.
GTACGTCACCGTTGGGCTCATAATTCTCTTTATATTCGTGTCCCGGAGAAGCGATCGTCTCGGTCTTTTCCGCTCCGCAGGTCGCGCATCCGTATTTCTGCGCTCCATCCGTGACGCAGGTAGCAGACTTAAGAACCTCGCCCGCCTGCCAATTATGCGGCTGATCATCCGTCGATTCCGTGCATCTCTTGCAGAAGCGGCTATGTACGTCACCGTTGGGCTCATAATTCTCTTTATATTCGTGTCCCGGAGAAGCGATTGCCTCGGTCTTTTCCGCCCCGCAGGTCGCGCATCCGTATTTCTGCGCTCCATCCGTGATGCAGGTAGCAGACTCAAGAACCTCGCCCGCCTGCCAATTATGCGGCTGATCATCCGTCGAATACGCGCATCTGCTGCACGAGAGCACGTGTACGTCACCTGCGGGCTTGTATCCCGCAGAGAAATCGTGTCCGAGTGAGTCGACAGTCTCTGATGTTCTCATTCCGCAGGTTGAGCATCCGTAGTACTGTGTGCCATCCTCAAGGCAGGTAGGCGCATTATACACGCCGGACTTTTCCCATTCGTGCGCCTCATCTATCGTCCTCTGACAACGCTCACAGAAGCGGCTATGCACGTCGCCGTTGGGAAGATACTCATCGGTATATTTGTGTCCCAGAGCCTCGAGCGCCTCGTAGGTCGTATATTCGTCGCAGGTATCACAGGTCTGATAGGAGCTCCAGCCACCCTCCGCGCAGGTGGGCAATTGTCCCTTGTGCTCAACGAGCACGTGCTCATGCTGTGCCTTGAGGTTGATCGGCAGCTCATCGCATCCGACAAGCGTGAACACGCACAGACAGGTTACGAGGATAGCCAAGCATACAAGCCAATGTCTCATAGTTTTCATAACTTTTCCTTTCGTAACAGATAGGTGATTCTCATCTGAAAAACCACACATCCGTTTTCAAAGAGTATTTTTGTGAGTAGCCAACAGCATTTCTTATGCTGTTTTTATTATAACATATTACTTGCTGTTTTTATTATAACATATTACTCTCTGCTATGCAATACCTGAATTTTAAAAGTGCCCGGAAGACGGCAAACGGTACGGTTATGTAAAGCTGACGGACTATTTACATCTCTTTAAAAATGTGATATAATAATACGTCCCCAGCTTAAAAGTGCGCACAGCATGGTTTTACATATTTTTTCGCAAAAAGCAACCGTAGGTTGACGTATTGAAAGCTAACGGTTTATGGCTTGACGGTAAGTAGTATGCTATAATATAGGCGCGGCGGTAAAACCAGCCGAAAATTTACACGAGGTGAATTTATGATATTAGCAGACAAAATAATTAAATTAAGAAGACGGAACGGATGGTCACAAGAGGAGCTTGCAGAAAAAATGAACGTGTCAAGGCAAGCGGTTTCAAAGTGGGAGAGCGCGCAAACGATACCCGAGCTTGATAAAATTTTACAGCTCGGCACACTGTTCGGAGTCACTACCGACTATCTGCTGAAGGACGAGATCGAGGTCGAAGAATTGACCAATGAGGAATCCTCGTCAAATATAAGGCGGATTTCTATAGAGGATGCCAACGCATATATGGCGGAGCGCAAGCGCGCATCCGTGTGGATAGCCGTTGCAACCTTCCTCTGCATACTTTCTCCCATCACGCTTATTATCTTAAGTGTCGCATCTGAGATACCGAGCCTGAACGTAAGCGAATCGTTTGCAAGTATTATAGGGCTCATAACCTTATTCGCATTTACGTTATGTGCCGTTCCGATATTTATCTATTGCGGCTTCAAAAACGAGCCGTTCAGCTTCCTTGATAAAAACGTTCCCTTCGAGCTTGAATACGGTGTGCGGGGTTTGGTCACAGAGAGAAGAAAACAGTTCAGAGACGTTTACGTAAGATGGAATATTGTAGCTACGTGCGTTTGCATCTTTTCACCCATTCCGCTAATACTATCCGCTTTTGGCGGTGGCGCAATGTTAGTGGCGATCATGCTGGCGCTTACTATGGTAATTGCAGGTATCGGCGCTTCCATCTTCATCGTTGTCGGAATACAGAATGCAAGTATGCAAAAGCTTCTCAAGGAAGGTGAGTACACCGACCTAGAGAAGAAACGAAGCGGACTCAGGGAGTCGGTGGGATTTGCCTATTGGGGAGTCGTGACAGCAATATACCTCGCTTGGAGCTTTCTTTCGGGCAGCTGGCATATCACGTGGATCGTGTTTGCAGTGGGCGGTGTATTATTCCCCATAGCAATGAGTATTTGCAATCATATTGCAGATAAAAGCAAGCAATAAGAACCAGGCGGCTGTTAATATGGGTGCTCAGTCGTTAATATCGCTCAAAGTATTGATTTTCAGGCAAAAATATGATATACTCTTATAAAACCGTACACTTGAATCAAGGAGAATAACAATGAAGCCAATATATTTTTACGCGTCGCGCTTCCGCGCGTTTTGGGTGCTGATGCCGATGTCGGTAATCCTGACTTTGTCCCTGAGCTTTAACAGCGAGTCTGACGGCTTGCTTAAGCTCTACCCTCTTATAATATTCAGCATCGGCGCTATTGTCTTCACGTTCGTTTATCTGTTCCGCTTTATTTCCGTATCATACAGCGAGATAAAGTACATAGGCAGATTTACCTCCCGTGACAGCGCGACCATCAACGAGGGCAAGACGCTTGTCATCGAGCTGCTCGAAAAAAGTCGCATCAGCCTCTGCCTATACGGCAACGAGGGATACAATCCGGATATTAAATGGCTCACAAATGAAAACGGAGAGGCGGGAGATATCTGCCTTTTCAGAAGCAAAACTTACGGAGGCGAAAATATTGCCATCAGGCTGATCAGCTACTTTGGCGTAGAGGATCAGAGTGACGCAGATGAAATACTCGGAAGCGGAGAGTTTACTAAATCCTATGAAAACGTAACGATCCACGCTTTTACCGAAAACGACCACAGACAAATAAAAATAAGATTTGACAAGACTGTTTAACCAATGATAAAGACGGGTGCCTTGCGGATAGGCTTTTACCCGTCTTTTATTGTTTTGAAATGTAAAAAGGCGGCATCCCGTGTAAAATTTACGCCTTTTTACAGAAAAACAGCGACGCGAGCGCCCCGAAGGACACTCGCGTCTTTTTTTATATTGTGATTTTAGCTGTGAGTATTACTCCTCAAGCTCAACCTTACCGCCTGCAAGAGTGATCATCTTGACAGCCTGGATGGAGAACTTGCTTGCCTTTACGGTAAGCTTCTTGTACATAATACCGCGAGCGAGTACCTTCACTCTGCCGATCTTATTGGATACAAGACGCTTAGCCTTAAGCGCATCTACATCAACGACGTCACCGTCATCGAAGTTTTCACAGATCACGTCGAGGTTGATCTCGCCCATCTTGCCTGCTCGTCTTGCGGCATCGACGCTTACTACCTCGATCTTAGCCTCGGCTTCCTCGTCGGTTACGAGCTGGTCAGCAACCTCCGCGTCAGCGTGAACTGTTCCGTCCTCAAGAACCTCAACCTTAGGAGTCTCGGGAGCTGCGGATGCTTCCT
>CAYWPS010000033.1:7109-16400 GCA_964460165.1 uncultured Ruminococcus sp.
CAACTACGGATGCTTCCTCGACTACGGGTGCTTCCTCAACTACGGGTGCTTCCTCAACTACGGGTGCTTCCTCAACTACGGGAGCTTCCTCGACTACGGGTGCTTCCTCAACTACGGATGCTTCCTCGACTACGGGTGCTTCCTCAACTACGGGTGCTTCCTCGACTACGGGTGCTTCCTCGACTACGGGTGCTTCCTCTGCTGCGGGAGTCTCAGTAGGAATGATCTGCTCGGTGGTCTTCTCGGACTTGCCGGACTCGATAAGCTCGCTTACGTTCACGTGTACGAAGGTCATATCGTCACTGAGCGTTACGCCTGCGGGAAGGATAACCTTTACAACGCCGCGTTTTGCAAGCTCCTCGGTGGTTTCGTAAGGCATACGGTAATCAACGGTAGGAATCTCGCCCTGAACGATCTCAAGCTTCTTCATCATCTCATCGATGAGCTCGATGGTGTACTTAAGAGCTCTAGCGCTTCTCACCTTCATCATCATAGGCACCTTAGCGAACTTAGGCTTGTCGGAGCAATCTACGAAGTGATACTTATTGATGTTGTATTCCTTAGGATCGAGGTTGAGGTTAACTACAAGAGTCTTGCCCTTGATGTTAAGCTTAACAAGCTGAACTCTGCCCTTATTGAACGCCTCATAGTTCCAGCTGCCTCTAGCCTTGATGCCCTTATAGGAAAGGATGTGATTCTTGATCTCGGTGTAGAAGGTCTGAATGTTCTCGGTAGACTGGATGAGTCTGGACATGAAGGAGCTTCTGAAGCGGATACGAACCGTCTCGCCGCCTATAACAGCTGTAGCGTCCTTGCCGCTCTCACTCATAACGAGAACCGCGGTCTTGGGTTCCTCAGCCACGGGCTCTTCCTCTGCTGCGGGCTCTTCCTCAGCTGCGGGCTCTTCCTCTGCGACTGCTTCCTCAGCTACGGGCTCGGATTCCTCGAGAACCACGGGCTCAGCCTCGTCTTCAACTACCGCTTCCTCGTCAACCTCGGGGATCTCCTCCTCAGTGACTTCCTCAACGGTCTCGTCAACCTCGGGAACCTCCTCGGTCTCTACTGCTACGGGCTCTTCCTCTACGATCGCCTCTGCCGCTTCCTCAGCTGCGGGCTCTGCAGCCTGCTCTGCCTCAACAGCGGGGATCTCATCGGGAGCAGCAGTCTTGTTCTTTCTGCTCTTAAGGAAGAAGTAAACGCCTACCGCGATACCTGCGGTAAGAAGCACCGCGAGAAGTATCCAGAGCCATACAAGGCTTCCGCCCTCAACCTGTCCGATCGCGTAGATGGAGAAGTGGTTGGTCTCGAAGCACATATAGTCGCCGTCACGGGTCGCGGACACGAGCTCTGCAACGCCGTCCGCATTTATGTAGACTATAACGAGCTCGTCATCGTCTATATCACGGTAATTTGCGGGGATAAGAAGCTTAACCTTGAAGGTCTGACCGTCTACGGAAATGTACTCGCCGCCTCTGGTGAAGTAAATATCGTAAGCGGTGAGGATCTCCACGGCCTTACCGTCGATCTCATAGGAGAACTCAACGTCGGTGGTTACGCCGGCCTGAATAAGATTATCGGGGTTGAGACCGTCAGTTGCCTCTACCTTAACGATGACCTCGCCGCCGCTAGTAACCTCGTGGTCGTTCTTCTTGTCACCGTCGATGACAAGAGTTGCGGTAAGCTCGTTGAGATTGATGGTATAGTTACCCTTGTACTCATCCTTTACGCTGATAGTCGCGGTGATCGTATAGGTACCAAGGAGAACTACGTTTTCAACATCGTACGTAACGTTAAGCTTTGCAAGATCGTCTGCGTTGCCGGTTACCGTGAGGCTGTGAGGCATACCGTCGTAGGTGATGGTAGCCGAGGTAAGCTGAAGCGCTGAAACGTTGATAAGCTTCTTATCGATCGTCCAGCTGCAATCAGCCACGCTGCCCACAAGCACGTAGTTAGCACTCTCCGGAGCTACGACTACGCCTGCGATATAGCTGCCTGCGTCGGTCGCACTGTTGCCGGTATAGCTCTCGACAGCAACGCCCGTAGGAATACTACTACTGTCAAGGCTGACGCCCTGAACCAAGCCGTTATAAGTGAAGGCACCGGTGTAATTCCACTGAATATTTGATACGTCAACGGTCTTGGGTACGATGTTCCAAGTCTTGGAAGTCTCCAAGCCCTGAGCAAGCACGATAGTATATACAATGTTGTCGGTAACGTAGGTCTCGGGGAACTCAATCGTTGCAGTGTAGCCGTTTGCGCCTACGTCGGTAGCCTTGTTGCCGCTTACGGTAACGTTAGCATTGATATACTCGGAAATCTCGTCGTTATCGAGAGTCCATGATACGTTAACACCGGTCTGCTCTTCACCGTTGTACATAGCGTTGGTAGCAGTCCAGGTGATACCTGTTACGGTTACGGTCTTCTCTGCCTCAACTATGTTCCAATCAAGAGAGGGGATGGTTCCCTCTATCTCATAGTTGGGATCGGTAAATACGATCTCGGCACTTGCGGTATAGTCACCAACGTCGGTGAACTTGTTGTTTGCATAGTTAACTGTTATCTCGCCTGCATCCTCAAGGTCCTTAAGCCACTGGGGAAGATCGAGCTCAACAGTCTTTTCCGTACCGTCATAAACGAATGCATCGCTGTAATCCCAGGTGATACCGGAAAGAAGCGCGCCCTTCTTGCCAATGCTCCACTTGAGATCGAAGGCGGATTCCTTAAGGATGTAGTTGCTTACGCCGTCCTTAAGAGATACGTTAACGGTCGCGGTGTATTCTCCTGCATCGGTGCCGGCTGTTACACCGCCGAGAGAGATCGCGAAGCAGTCGGTAACGTCTACGCCGTTCACGTAACACTTAACGTTTGCCGCGTCAAGAGTCTTCTCGGTTCCGTCGTAGGTAAAGCCTGCAACGGGGTTACCGTCACCGTCAACATAGGTGTACTCTGCCTTGAAATTAGAGGAATTTACGATAATTGCGTCAACGCCCTCTTCCATAGCGGTAAGAACTACGTCACGCTCAAGCATATGAGTGACCTTTGCGCCATCCTCATCTGCCCAATAAGCATTGGGAACACCGCTATCAGCGAAGTACGAAACGTCAGCACCTACGGGAAGGAAGCCGTCTCTGATCACGCGGCCGCCTACCTTGTAGGTAACGCGGTAAATATCTTCAAAATAAACGCTGAGATCCACACCGAAGGTGAAGCTCTCAAAGCTCTCGGGAAGGAAAGCGAGAAGAAGATCAGCATAGTAATCACCCACGCCGATCACCTCGGTTGCCTTGTTGAGAACGGTCTTGATATGATTTCTGGTGATGGTGAAGGTATCCTCATATCCAAAGGTACCGCTCGCGTACGAGAACTCGCTGTGATTATCCACGAGGTCGATTATGGAGTCGTCCATAAATCTGTCGGGGATCCTAGTAGCTACAGCATCAGCAAGCTTCTTGCCATACTTGATAGCTGCCTTGAAGTACTCGCTGTACTGCTCTACTATTCTATCGACGTCCTCGTCATCATACTTGGAAAGGTCAACAAACTGATTTACGAAGCTGCTGTCGAATATAACGTCGAAATCGATGCAGTCAAGCAGCTTCAGGAGATCCTCGTAAGAGAGGCTCATGATAAGAGCGTGAACGTCATCGCCGGTCGCCATAAACGCGCCGAATACCTTTGACTTGAGAGCGGTATCTATTCTGCCCGAGTTAGCCGCCTTGAGAATCGCCTTGGTAAAGAGCGCGGGCATCTTCATCTCGAATACGACAGTGCCGTTTACAAAGTCGAGATTGAAGTATCTGCAAAGGAATGAAGCTACGGATCTGACAAGCTGCTCGCTTTCCTCACCTACCTTGATGTTGAGGGTGAACTCGGAGGTGGTATCGTAGATAGTACCTACCGAAACGTTGAAGGAGTATGCCAGCTCGTTATCGGGGTTAGCTATATAACCAAATCCGGAAATGGAAAGGAGAAGCGACTTGATACCGCCAAGATCGATATTCGCCTTCTCTCCCTCGGGAGCGGTGTAAAGGGTATAGCCGTTAACAGATACGTTCTCGATAAGTCCGAAGATAGCGACCAGACTCATGCCGTCTCCGCCAAGAACAAGATTCTTGATGTTCGACATGAGATTGGCGGGATCCTTCATAAGCTCCTCAAGAGCCTCCTCACCGAACTTATCCTCGATAAGCTCCATAACGGAGACGATCTCATCGATCATTTCGGGAGTAACAGCCTCGAGTATAGCGTTTACTTCCAGCTTCAAGCTATTCTTTACCTTAGCTACAACGTTATCCCAAGCGTCGTCAAGGTCATCGGAGTCAAGCTGTACGTTCAATCCAAGCTCTGCAAGCTTAGCATTGACTGCCTCGAGAAGTGCTGTCTCATTGTCATACGTGCCATTGATCACAGCCTCGATCTCAGTCTTCTTGGCATCAAGGTTAACCTTTGCCGCGATCTCTTCAACAGCAGTCTCGGTATCCTTTGCCATAAGCTCGAGAATTTCCGCATCGGTAAGCACGATGCCATATTCATCAAGCTTCTCCTTAACGGAATCGAGAGTATCGAAAGCCGTATTGATGTCGTCGATCAAGGAATCAACATCGTCAATGTTAAGACCCGCGAGGATCTGATCAACGTGAGAGTCTATAATGTTTTTGAACTCTGCGCCGAGCTTATCCACAGCTACCGACGCATAAGCGACGAGCTTATCCTTGATGAGATACGCGTATTTAGCGAGCGTATCGGCATCAATGATGCCTGCCTCGTCAGCAAGTCCGATAATCAGCTTAGCGCAAGCTATGATCTCGGCAGGGAGACCGTCCTTAAGAGCTTCCGCTACACTGTCATATCCCTTAACGTCGGAATAAACGCCAAGGACTATGTCCACGACCTGCTCAACGAACTCCTTGTCACTGAGAGTCTTTTTAACAACATCCTTAGCGTATGCAAGAACCTTGTTGAGAATTGCCTTGAGCTGTTCGGTATCGACGTTCTTAAGAGTATCAATATCAGGGTTCAAGGTAACGGTAACCTCATTTCCGTCGCGCGTGATGTCAACCCAATCCTTGAGTGAAGAAACGGCGTCGGAGACGCTAACGCTTTGAGATGCCGTTGCGGATACGGAATCGGATGCTGCAGCAGTCTCAGCCGCGTGGCTGATGATCGGAACAGCGCCTGTAAACATCATCAAAACGACCAGAAACAGCGCCAAAACTGAAGCTAATGTTTTTTTCATGTTTTTGTCTACCTTTCGTAAATTTATTTAAAATAATAATTAATTACTTTATATGCAAAATTATACCACCCCGTGTTAAGTTTGTCAATGAAAATCCTAAAAATATTTTAAGAATTTTTAAGATATTTGTCAAAAAAATGGGCTTCGTGCACATTTTGCACAAAAACCCACTTTCTTTTTATGTATTTTGTTATAAAACAAGGACTGCCAACCCCCTCCCCGTGTTAAATTATCACCGTTCCGGCAGTTTTTAAACTTGACACGGGTGTGGGGGTATTTTCAGCCTTTACGACTCTTTTCTTCGTTATTTTCTTCGTTTTTCTGCTCGCTTTCCGAGTTTTCCGGGGTTTTTCCATCCTCCACAGGCGCTTTTTCAACCTTTTGGGATGTTATTTTGCCCCATACCCGTGCGATTTTCTGCTTTATCGCGGCAAAGATACCCTTAATGCTGATTATCTTCTTTTTATTGAGGATAAAGAGCACCAAGGCTACGATACCGAGTGAGAATACCGAGACGGCGGAATAGAAAAGAACATTAAACCATGAGATCTTTTTCTCCACCTCCGGCAAGAGAGTCTTGGCGAATTGCGCGACGTATATGACGTCACCCGTTACGGTAGTTATCTCGGGCGACCAGCCGGTAAAGGAGTAGCTGTATTCACCGTCGGGAAGCTTGCCGGGGTTCTTGGGAACCTTGACCGTATCACCGTAATGGTAAATACCCGCGGACAAAACCTTGCCATCGCTCACGAACTTAACGGTATATTCAATATTAGTGAGCTTGCCGCCGAGGATTATATTGCCATACGGCATATCAAAGCTGTTCCCCTCTATGGCGTGCTTGGAATAGTCCGAAAGCAAGGTGTAATAGAGCTCCAACGTCACGCCCTCGGGAACGGTCAGACCAAGCTCAACCGTCTCGCCCGGAGCAGCATCCGCAGGCGCGCTCACGATACCGTCAAGGTTGGGGTTAGCCGTTATCATATACTTAAGCGAAATGGTATAAGGCACTCCGGTAATAGCACGGAAGGCGATCGCGCCCGAGCTGTACAGCTTATTAACTTCTCGTACGTTCCCCTCTGAATCGGCGTAGGTAAGAACGGAATCATTGGCAAAGATGGTGTCTGAGCAAGGAATGCTGACGCTTATGCCCGAAATAGCGGGCGCTTCACCGCCAAGCGCGGTAAGTGCTGAAATATTGAAGGTATAGCTTCCGATAGTTGAGGTGTCATGGGATATATTCAGGGAATCAACACCGGAGTCAGCCATCTCAAGAGCGTATGCGTAGGGTATGCTAACGGTCACGCTGCCGTCGGAAAAACGGATAGCTGAAAGATTCTTTCTCGCAATGTCGATAAAATGAGTAAGAGGCACGCACTCAAGAGTGTCACCGCTCGAGGATACGTTGACATCCAAGTACTTTGAGCTGCCGTCACCGCTGACGGAGTATTCCTTGTAGATAGGGTCAAAGGACGGATAAAGCGTTACGCTCTGATCTACCGCCGATAGATCGTACTCCGTGCCGTCGGAGGTGACCCAAGCGGCAAAGACGTAGGTCGCGCTTGCATCCTCCTGCTTAGTCGGGAGCGTATCGGTAAAGTTAACCGCCGTTCCCTTATCTACGCCAACAGTGGTGATAACGCTGCCGTCGGTGTCCGTGAAGGTAACCTCAACCATATCGGTTGCGTATATTTTCTTCACAAGCGTTACGGTAGGAGTATACGTTACGGTTTCGGTTTCATTCAAATTGATCGTTTCCCTGTCGCCTCCGCCAAGCGACGCGATATTATCTACAAGATCCAGATATATCTGATTGGCAAGTATGTCAAGTCTCGAAAGATCCTCAGGCACGCAGGAGGGGCGTGTGGGACACGTTTTAACCTCGGGCTCATCGCCGGGATCGGAAACGGGATGAGGAGCAATAGGCTTTGCAACCTCTGTGGGCGGATCAGTCTCGGGAAGGAGATCGGGGGGCGTGGGCTCGGGTACCGAAACAATGGTAATAGGCGCCGCGTTACCGTTATCCGCTACAAAAACGTTACCGAGGAGTATGTCACTGATCTTTACATTATCCTGATCCTTACCGTTTATATCTCTGTAGCTGAGAACCGTATTGCCGTCAAGAACCTTCTTTCCGTCCTTGCTCATCACGGGATCGTCGGAAAGCGCGTTGGAGAAGTAGATAAGCTGTGCTATGAATATAGCAAGTCTCTCGGTGTAATCTTCTCTTCCCAAAAGGTCAGATGCCACGTGCATGGTTGCTTTCACGCCGTCCTTAGAGTAGATCGAATATAAAGACTGCGTAAGGACAATTATGTTATCACGAAGCGCCTCGTAGTTGTTGATATAGAAGGCGTACTTATCCTCTACCGTGCTAAGACTCGTATAAGCGGTACCGCCATCGGGCTTAAGGATAGCGCGTATATTATCGGAAGCTACGGCGCAGGCGTCGATATCCTCTTTTTCCGCGCCGATCTTCGTGAGCTGATCCTTCTTGGCCACAACCTCGTCAACAAGATTCGCAAAAAGGCATCCGTAAAGCTGACGGGCTTTATCGCCCTTGTAGGATGCAGTCTCGACCTTTGACATCAGACCGTTGTCGAGAATAGCTACCTGAGCCTTGACAAGCTCAAGATCGGCGAGATATTTATTGTATTTCTCAAGCTCGGACTGATACTGGGCTTGACTCTGCTCGTTATGATTCTTGACATCGAGATACTTTTTAAGATCTTCCTGATACTTCTCATATTTTGCAAGAGCCTTCTCATAAGCATCAAGCTCAGCGAGATAGTTGCTGTAATCCTCAGACCTCTGATCGTAGACGAGCTTGTCGCTGAGGTACTTCTCATACGCCGCAAGATCCGCGAGATATTCGTTTATCTCGTCAATGTTATCATTATATTTGTCTATTTCAATCTTAAGAAGGTCTGCTTCATAGTAAGCACGATTCAGCACCTCGTTAATATCCGCCGCTTCTATATCGATGGAGGTCATTTCATACTCTACGCTGACCGTGTCATCGCCGTTAAGAGTCAGCTTTCCGAAATTCGCCTTGCCGTCGCTGAAATCAACGGTGTAAGCGCCGATAGTCGCGCTCAGGGCGGTCCATGTAACAGACTCTCCGTTAACGCCGGTGTAGGTATAAGGACGCGCTGTGACGATGGTGTTTCCGTCAACGGTGCTGACGCTGATATTCTGCGTAGTGACAGCTTCATACCTGATCTTAAGAGAGCCGTAAGCGTCGAGATAGGCGCTCTCCGCGTCGGTGATGCTGATGCCAAGAAGGTCGAAAATATCCGCCGAGGAAACGGTCGTGTTAAAATATGAGCCCTCACGGGAATAGTCGTAGCTCTTCTCCAGAGCGGAAGCCCCGACTGCAAGCACGGTCGGGAATACCGCCGAGCTCAGAGTGAGAATAAGGCACAGAGCGAGGAGAAATATCCTTTTCGTCTTCATATTCATCTCCTATGTATTCATCATTATTTCAAGAATTGCTTTATCGGTGTCTCGCATGCCTTCCTTAGCGAGCCGGGATATACTCTCTATGGTATTCTCGACGCCCTTCTTAACGATACCGTCGCCGCCAACGAACTGGTTACCCGAGCGGTAAAGGTTGAAGCCAAGGATGCCGTTTTCGACCGCGGTGGCAATCTTTGCCGCGCAGCTCGCTTTTGCGCCGTCGCAGATAAGGCCGGAGTCGATGGCAAGCGCGTTCACGAGAGTATGGGCAACGTCCTTGAAGCCGCCGCCGTAGAGATAGGCTATTCCCGCGCCAGCGCCAGCGCCAGCGGCAACCGCTCCGCAATAAGCGGATAGAGTACCTATGCCCTGCTTGACGCGGATGGTTGAAAGATTTGACACGCAAAGGGCGCGGTAGAGCTTATCCTCATCGAGTCCAAGCTCGCGCCAATAAATAACAACGGGGATGGAAGCGGTCATACCCTGATTGCCGCTTCCGGAGTTGATAATAACGGGGAGCTCGCAGCCGTTCATTCTCGCGTCGCTTCCTGCGGCGGCATACGCCTTCGCCCTAACGCTTATATCGGGCAGATAGC